>JAZUBD010000170.1:0-7702 GCA_045638305.1 Lachnospiraceae bacterium | reverse complement strand
CCGGGAAGTTGACACCGTAACCCATGGTATCACAGGCACGAATCTTTACCGGAATATTATACTCAAAGCCCAGCTTCATAAGCTCAAAGCAAAACGGAATTACAAATCCGTAAATATCGGAACGGGTAATATCCTCCAGGTGACAACGCGGTGCCACACCGGTTTCCAAACACTCACGAACCACATTTAAATAATGCTCCATAGCCTGGCTTCTGGTCATCTTCATCTTGTAGAAAATGTGATAATCGGAGCAGCTAACAAGAATACCGGTTTCTTTCAATCCGATTTCCCTTACCAGCTCAAAGTCCTTCTTGCTGGCACGAATCCAGGAAGTAACCTCCGGGAACTTGTAGCCTCTCTCCAAGCACTTATAAACCGCATCTCTGTCCTTCTTGCTGTAAAGAAAAAACTCACTCTGACGAATAATACCATTCGGTCCGCCCAGACGGTGCAGGTAATCGAAAATCGTTACAATCTGCTCCGTGGTATACGGCGCTCTGGACTGCTGTCCGTCGCGGAAGGTGGTATCCGTAATCCAGATTTCCTCTGGGAAACAATGTGGTACAATACGATCATTAAATGCAATTTTCGGAACTTCGTCGTACGGGAATAAGTTCCGGAATACATTCGGGCTCTTCACATCAACCAACTCATACATATGCTCCTCTAAGGAGAGCAAATTGTTATGAGGATTGCGATATACTTTTCTGTTTTCCATATGTATACACGCTCCTTTATTATCCACTATCGAGTAATTGTATACAATTATACGTTTAATGTCAAGTAAAAAGTTACAACAAAATTTGATCTATTATTTATTAAACTCCTTCAGTCTCTCCGCAATGGTCTTGTTATAGTTCTCCACTTTGCGCTCATACTCCTCTTCCATGTACTTGGAGTGGAGCAAAAAGTCCGCCGTTGCCAGATTGTTGGCAATCGGAATATCGTATACCAGCGCAATACGAAGGAGCGCCTTTACATCCGGGTCATGTGGCTGTGCCGCTAACGGATCCCAGAAGAATACCACAAAATCAACGTTACCTTCCACAATACGGGAACCGATCTGCTGGTCACCGCCTAACGGGCCGCTGTTATATCCCTTTACCGGAAGATTGGTCTTCTCCGCAATAAGACGTGCGGTAGTACCGGTTCCGCAAAGGAAATGTCTTTGTAAAATCTCCTTGTTGCGCTCACACCACTCCACCAGTTCCTGCTTCTTGCCGTCATGGGCAATCAGTGCGATACGCTTCTGTTTTCCGATGGTAAATTTAATAAAATCCGCTGCTTCCATACTTGTTCTCCTTTTCTTAACCTTTTCTGAAACTCATCTTTTTCATTTACAAGCACTATCACATGCCTTATGTATCTTCTTTCTCTTCGACTACCTTCTGCCCTTCTTTTTCCCCTTTTTTTCGGTACTCCCGCTCTCCTTCTCCTGCCGCTTCGTCATCGCATAATTCCGGTACTCCGTCGGCAACAATCCGGAATTAATCAGTGCGGAAAGTGTGGTCTCAAACTCGCCGTAAGGCACTGCCGGGTCCGCCAGACTGTCTATCACCTGTTCCACATTTGCCTTGTACTCCTGCAACGATAGGATACCGTCTCGCCATAAGAAAGAGTCCACAAATATTTTTTTATAATAGGAACTCAGATTCATCTCCGAAAGTCTCCGGTCCGCAAGTTCAATCCGGAACGGAAATAATTTCTTCAGTTCATTTACCGAGGTAGACGTAAACTTAATATCCTCGTCCAGCACATAAAGATTTTTTATCAGCACCGTCCGGCCACCGATTTCCTTTTTCTGATACCGGGGCAAATACGGCGTGAACGCTTTTTTCATCACCTCATTGTCCCGCAGCTCCACATACTCGTTGGAGGCCTTTACCGCAATTCCCCGTTCTACCTCCATAACCTGTAAGGCAGAAAGAGGACGTTCTAACATCCGGGGCTTCCGGTCAATTAACACCACCTTTAACATGCCGTCCTGTACCCAGGCGAATCCCGGCGCCTGACGAATCCTCTCCGGAATACACAAATCAATCACCACCGGCACATGCTCCTGTCTTACTTTATAGCGAATCAACAACCGCTTCAGCTTCTCGGGCGTCATGGAAGCCAGTGCATTTTCTCCAAACTCTTCCTCGTCTTCCTTTTCCCGTTCTTCCTGTTCTTTTGCTTCCTGCTCTTCCTTATTCTTTCCTCGTTTGCTCTTTGGCACCTCTTCTCCGGCGGATGCACCGTTTTTTACAACCAGTGCCACATCCTTTGCCATCGCTGCCGCAATAATCGCAGTAACAATCGCGGCCAGTCCCGGCAGGAACGACTGCGTCCCGATTGCCGTCCCCAGAAGAATCACGGTAGCCGCAATAAGCGCAAACTCCCACAGTAAAAAAGATTTCGTACGACGATCGCCGTACCGTAATGTATTCCAAATTTTTTGCAGCATACCGTTCCCCCTTCTTTTGTACTATTGCTCTCCTTCTAAATCATACAATACTATTTCTCCCGTCGCAAGAGATTCCTGCACTAAAATCGTCCGCTGGTTGGCAGAACCCTTGAACCGAAGATTCAGACTCTTCTGCTCTTCGATAAATTCTCCGTCCACCAACACATCAATCATGGAAAGCAGTTCCCTCGTCGGCTCCCACTCCCGCAACATGTACCCGGTAATATCCTTTTCAAAATCGTACCCGGAAAAGGCCCAGATGTCTTTCTCCTGAAACCGCTCCTTTACCTTCCTTAAAAAGGGAAGCAACGCCTTTTGATTTTCCTTCTCAAAGGGCTCTCCGCCTAAAAGGGTCAGACCCTTTACATAAGGCTTGGCCAAATAGGAAAACAACCGTTCTTCCGTCTCCTCCGTAAAGGGCTCTCCGTAGGAAAAATCCCAGGCCTCTTTATTAAAGCAGTTCCTGCACCGGTGGGTACAACCGCTCACAAACAACGACACCCTTACTCCCGGTCCGTTTGCGATATCATACTGCTTAATATCCGCATAATTCATATTCCGCCAACTCCTTTATGCGCCGCACCTATTCTAAGCTAAATGTGTAATACTCTGGAATTGATTTCCTTTGTCTTTCCCACATTCCAGAAATTCTCTCCCAGATATCCGCAGGTCCGTCGCGCCACATTCATCTTTGCATGGTCTTTGTTCCCGCACTGCGGACATTCCCATTCCAGATTATCATTAATGATAATCTCTCCGTCAAACCCGCAGGCATGACAATAATCGGACTTGGTATTAAACTCCGCATATTGGATATGGTCGTAGATGTAACGAACCAGCTCCTCAAGCGCTTCTAAATTATGACGCATATTCGGAATTTCCACATAAGAGATAGCTCCGCCGGAGGAAATCACCTGGAAGGATGCTTCAAAATCAAACTTGGAGAAAGCGTCGATTTTTTCCCGGACATCGACATGATAGGAATTTGTATAATATCCTTTGTCCGTTACATCCTTAATCTCTCCGAACCGTTTCTTATCAATATTGGCAAACCGATAGCACAACGACTCTGCCGGCGTACCGTACAAACCGAAGGCAATGCCCGTAGTTTCCTTCCACGTATCCGTTGCCTTACGAAGACGCTTCATAAGCTTCATGGCAAACTCCGTTCCTCCCGGTTCCGTATGACTGACACCGGTCATCAGCTTTGTCACCTCATACAACCCGATATAGCCGAGGGAAATGGTAGAATATCCGCCGTGAAGCAGCTTATCAATCTTCTCACCCTTTTTCAAACGTGCAATAGCGCCGTACTGCCAGTGTACCGGAGATACATCCGATACCGTTCCCTCCAGAGCGCGGTGTCTGCACATCAGCGCTTCAAAACACAATGCCAGACGCTCCTCTAAAAGTTGCCAGAAATATTCCTCGTCTCCCTTTGCCAGAATACCGATTTGCGGAAGATTGAGACTTACAACACCCTGATTAAATCGGCCTTCAAACTTATAGTCGCCGTTTTCATCCTTCCACGGGGTCAGGAAGCTTCTGCATCCCATACAGCTGAATACATTTCCTTCGTAATTTTCCCGCATCTTCTTTGCGGAAATATAATCCGGATACATCCGCTTTGCGGAGCAACGCACCGCCAGCTTTGTAATATAATCATACTCACCGCCCCGGAGACAGTTATGTTCATCCAACACGTAAATCAGCTTCGGAAACGCCGGTGTTACATATACACCCTTCTCATTCTTAATTCCCTCCAGACGCTGACGTAAAATCTCCTCGATAATCATGGCGTTTTCTTCGATATATGGGTCATCCTTGTCTAAATTTAAGAATAACGTCACAAACGGCGACTGTCCGTTGGTCGTCATTAACGTATTAATCTGGTACTGGATGGTCTGCACACCGGAACGAAGCTCATCCGTCAGACGTTCCTTAATCAGCTGCTCCATCATCTCGACCGACATGGTATCTCCGAACTGCTCCGTGTAACGCCTCTTATACTTTTCCCTACTGATACGCAGGTATTTTCCCAAATGCCGCACATCTACGGACTGTCCGCCGTACTGACTGCTGGCTACTGCCGCAATAATCTGGGTCACCACCGTACATGCTACCTGAAAACTCTTCGGACTCTCGATTAACTTTCCGTTCATCACGGTGCCGTTGTCCAACATATCCTTAATATTAATCAAACAGCAATTAAAAATCGGCTGGATAAAGTAATCCGCATCATGAAAATGGAGCACACCGTCCTCATGGGCCTTAGAAACGGCCTCCGGAAGCAATACACGTTTGGTCAGATCCTTTGATACCTCTCCCGCAATCAAATCCCGCTGGGTAGATGCAATATAGGCGTTCTTATTGGAATTTTCCTCCATCACGTCCTTATTGCTCTGCTTTATCAGACTCATAATGGAATCGTCCGTGGTATTTGCCTTACGCACCAGCTCTCTGGTATAACGATAAATGATGTAGGTCTTTGCCAGGACAAACTTTCCTTCTTCCATGAGCTTCTGCTCGATGATATCCTGAATCTCTTCCACCTGCATTTTACTCTTACCCAGTGCCTCGATACCGGCAATAATCTGTTCTATTTTCTCTTCATCAACCGCTTCCTCCTTGCCCACCACATGATTCGCTTTCCGGATGGCAAGTAAAATCTTATTTCTATCATAATCAACGGTACGTCCGTCACGCTTCACTACATACATACACAAAATTCCTTTCCGGGGCCTTCATGCCGCCAACTCAAGTATAGCAGATTCTGATTTATAAGTCTATAACATTTTCATATATCTTGGGATTTTTTCTTTCATTCGCTCATCCCTTATACTACATCTAGTATTTTATGGTTCCATATAAATAATACGTTAAATTTCATGTCGTTTCCCCTGGAATCATTGCGAAAAAACAGATTTCATGCTATACTGAAAGGTATGAAGGTTGTATTTGTTTCCGGGGAGGTCTTGTATGAAAGAAAAGTATTCCAATCATTTTCGATGGGCAGTAACCGCAGTTTGCACGGTTAGCATCTGCCTGATTATCTTTTTCCTACTGTTCCGTTCCAAAGAGCTGATGGCTTTTTTTAAAGAGCTCAGTAATATTTTAATGCCCGTCATTATCGGTGCCGTTATCGCTTACCTGATTAATCCTCTGGTTAATTTTTTGGACGGCCTGCTTACAAAGCTTTTTCTGCGCATGAAGCTCTCTCAAAAAAAAGCTTTGAGTTTGTCCCTCTGGATTTCCGTTTTTCTTTCCATGGCAATCTTTCTCTTTTTTGTATACTTTTTGATTTCCCTGATTTTGCCGGAGCTCTATCAGAACATCAAAAACTTCGTATCCAATTTCGAAGGCTATGTAACAACAATTACCACCTGGTTTTCGGAACTGGAACTATTAAAGGATAATCCCGAGCTTTATAATAACTTATCTTCTACCCTGGATAAAATGCTGGAATCCGTAGAAGACTGGCTCAGCTCCTCCCTTCTCACCAGTTTGTCCGGCATCTTATCCGGACTTACCTTCCGTATCATCGGTATTTTTAACATTATACTTGACGTTGTGGTAGGCTTAATTGTTTCGATTTACATCTTATCCAGTAAGCGGAAATACACCGCAAAAGCAAAACGTTTTACCTATGTTCTTTTTAAACCGCAGACCGCCAACACCATTCTTACCATGGCATCCAGATGCAACAAGATTTTCAGCGGTTTCATCTCCGGTAAGCTTTTAGACTCCCTGATTATCGGTATGATGTGCTTTATCGGCCTGAGCCTTTTAAACATGCCGTATGCTCTGCTTGTCAGTGTTATTGTGGGCGTCACCAACGTAATTCCGTTCTTCGGCCCGTTTATCGGTGCCATTCCGTCCGCAATTTTGATTTTGCTGGCAGACCCGACCAATCTGAAACCGGTCATTATCTTTGTTATTTTTATTATCTGTCTCCAGCAATTTGACGGTAATATTTTAGGTCCGAAAATTCTGGGTGATTCCACCGGTATTTCCGCGCTGATGGTTGTGGTATCCATTACCGTGGGCGGAGGCTTTTTCGGATTTATGGGAATGTTTCTGGGCGTACCAACCTTTGCGGTTCTGAGCTATTTACTCCGTTGCTTCATTCATTACCGTCTCAGAAAACGGGGACTCCCTCCGGAGCATGAAAACTATATCGACTTGACTTCCATTGATGAAATTGCCGGCGAGCTGCACTATTGCACTCCGGTTGCTGTTTCACCTTCCGGCAAACCTGAAACCTATACCAAAACCTTTAAGGCCACTGCCCCGGAAGAAACTTCCTTCTCTCACACCGTACGTGCCAATGAACAAAAGTTAGAAGCAAAGACCGGCGCCCAAAACACTCTGCGTACCAAAAAAGGTAAAAAAGAGAAACGTGCTTCCGAATCGAAAGCTTCCGACGAAGCAGAAAAGCAATAGGACCGTCTCTATTTACTAATTACGACAAAAAGGGGCTGTCGCATTAAGTTGCGCGCGGCATCGGGCGTGGCGAACTCTTGCGTAGTCCTTGCATATGCGAAAAAGTCGGTCTCTGATATTTTTATTTTCATCTGAAATATAGCCGGTGTCTTTCGCATTATTCACTTTGAACTTTACGTAGGATAGTAGACTTTCTTATTACTTCGATGGTCTGTCAGCAACGTCCGGACAGGAGGTCCGGGCGAGCCCGCCATAAGGCATGGATGCCGCATCAGGGCGGTTGCGTCACTTAATCGTAGATGTAGCGAAGTAATTAGAAAGACTCTATCCGGAGTACGAGAAAAGGGGATAATGCGAAAAACATCGGCTAATTCATATATGATAAAAAATATCAGAGATCGACTTATTTTATATGCGGATAAGCAAGAGTGGGGCGCGCATCTTAAATGCGACAGCCCCTTCTTTTTATTCCATATCTGCTTCCGCAGCCTTTATCATAATGGCACATTCCATACGCTTACGGAACAGCTTACAGCCGTACTCGTAAATACCGGTAATATCTCCCGTTGCATGGTATGCATTTGCTGCGCAACCGCCGGAGCAGTAAAGCTTTGCCCAACAATCGTTACACTCCGGTCTGGAGTAGGCATTACATCCACGGAACTTCTCCTGCATGGTGGTATTGGTCACACCATCCCATACAGTACCCATCAGGTACGCTTCATCACCTACGAACTGATGACACGGATATAAGTCACCCCATGGGGTTACCGCCAAATACTCCGTTCCGGAACCGCAGCCGGAAATACGCTT
>JAZUBD010000169.1:0-5306 GCA_045638305.1 Lachnospiraceae bacterium | reverse complement strand
ACTTGCATCACTCGGATAAACAAGATACGTGAGGCGATAATTTTCTCCCACGTACATTTCTTTCGATTCAATGTCAAGAGAAACACCGCTTACTGCCTTTAATACCGTCACATTACAGAAGGCCTGTACATTCGGATTGTCCACAGAAGTACAGATAATGGATGCGGTACCTGCTGCCTTCATGGTAACAAGACCGTTATCCGACACCGTAGCCACATTGGTATTGGAGGACTTCCAGGTCACAGCCTGATTCGTTGCATTATCCGGCTTAATTGTGGCGCGAAGCTGCACTTTATCTCCGATACGGGACGTAACCTCCGTCTCCGATAAAGTCATACTTTCTACCGGCTGTAACACGGTCACACTACAAAAGCCTACCACAACATTGTCCTGGTTAATTGCGGAAATCACGGCATTACCGCCCGCAACACCCTGTATCGTCACGGAAAGCTTACCTGCCTCCGTAATCTTCACAATTTCTTCATTGGAGGAAACCCATTTTAAGGATACTCCCTTTAAGGAGCTCGGCTTCACCATTGCCTGAATCGTTTCATACTTTCCGATACCAAGCGTAATCTCCTTCGGATCCAGCGTAACCTGCTCTACGGAAGTCTGTACATACACCGTACAGGTAGCGGTCTTCACAATACCGTTAATGGTCTGCTTTGCGGTAATAACAGCAGTACCTTCCTTTACACCGGTTACCAGTCCGTTTTCCACCTTTGCGATTCTGTCGTCGGAAGAACTCCAATATACCTCCTCCAAACGATTGGTCAGGGTCGGCTCCAACAGAATCGTACCCTTTGTATTAATGGTCACCTCGGTATAATTCAACTGAATTCCGTCGATTACCGTAACTTCGATAGTAATATTCGGTACACCGTTTGCATACTCGCCTTCACCGCCGGTCTCGAAATTGCCTCCGTTCTTGTAGGTAAGAGTAATCGTAACCGGAGTCAGAGAACTGTTCTTTGCCGTAATCACACCGGTGGTCGGGTCTACCGCAGCCACATTGGAGTTGGAGGTCGAAAACGCAAACTGCCCTGCCTCCGCAATATTGGAGTTATCAATAATATTATAGGTGTCTCCCACATTCATGAGGAGAGACTTATCACTCAAACCGTATAATACAACAATTTCCGCCTCAAAACTCGGCACAGCATTATTTCCGATATAGTCCTTATGGGCGTAAGCACGTACCACATAGGTACCGGCCTTTACTCCGGTAAAATTCACGCTGCCGCTGTATTCGTTAATGGCATATTTCAACACGGCGCTGTCGGAAGAAAGCTTCTTCTCCGTAGGCTTTCCCTTTACGGTAATCAGCTGGGAAACCTCCCAAACCAGATTGGATGCCGATTGTCCGTTTATGTAAATCATGAAGTTATCGCTTCGGGTCTCCATGGAAATCTTATCCTTGTAGCCGACATAATCTTTCTGCTCCGTAAAAGAACCCACCGGAGCCACAACAACCGGCTGGGACTTCTGCATCGTCTTGGAATTCTTTCCCACGGTACGGGTGGTTACCACGATTTCCGTATAACCGGCCCCCACAGCGGTTACATTACCTTTTTCATCCACGGATGCAACCAACGGATTGGTAGAAGTCCAGTCTACCTGTATATTATCAATCTCCGTATAATCCACATACTTTAACACGGCCTGCTTCGTTTCACCGATTTTATCCAGCTTAATAATCTTGTGGCCGGCATAGTCAATGGTGGTAAAATTATCGTTGGTAAAATCCAGTCCCACCTTTACAAGACAGGTAATTGCAAAGTTGTACTGTCCGTCGGATACCACTGCCGTAATGGTGGAATAACCCGGTCCCTTACGCACCAGCTTTGCCATTCCCTGGACGCCGGTATCCTCACAAACCACAACACTCTCCTCAGAGCTGTGAAAGGTAACCGTAGCCGTCACCGGAAGACCCTCCGTAGAATCCTTCGGCTCCACATTCAACATGGCATTCAGAGTTCTTAATTCGATTTCTTCTCCCGACTGTACATCCGTGGCATTGAAATCAAACTGATATCCCATGGTCGTCGCCGCCTCAGTCTTCTTCGGCGCGTTCGCACAAACGGAAAAAAGGGCGCACAAAAGTAACGCCACTGTATATATCTTAAATGACTTATTCCCCATTTTCATAAGCATTCCTCCTTGGTTTTCTTCAACCTGAACTATATATCGGTTGTTTTTCAGGAAAAATTAATAGCTTTATACAAAATATAGCAGTTTTTTTTGACATTCCTGTGTCATTTTTGTGAAGAAAACCGAATTTCTCCCCCTTTTCAATTTCATTGTTATCTGCTATACTATATCTGGATTCGGAATACCTGACGGATTCCGCAAAAGAAAGGAGTATTTTATGAACGAAAATTCCAAACTTTACGAAGATACCAACGACCAGATTACCCTTACCTTAGAGGACGGCAGCGAACTGATTTGTGACGTTCTTGCCATTTTCCCGGTAGACGGTAAAGACTACATCGCACTTCTTCCGCAGGGAGATGACCCGGATGCGGAGATTTTCCTGTATCGCTTTGAGGAAAAAGGCGAGGATGATATTGACTTAATCAACATCGAAGACGATGATGAATTCGAAGCGGTTTCCGATGCTTTCGACGAGCTTTTGGACAACGCAGAATTCGATGAAATGTTTGACGAGTAAGATTTTTACAGATAATCTGCAAAGAAAAGGCTCCCGGCAAAACCGGAAGCCCTTTCTTTTCGCACAAATCCCCAACATCATCGTGCATATTAAATATTTAAATCATTTTTCAACCACTCCAGAACCTCTTCAACCGTTGCAAAGTGTCCTTCGATAACACCGGTATCCGACATCTGCGTATTCTTCTTTGCCTGAATCTTCAGCATTACAGAGGAGCCTTCCGCAAAACCGAAGGCCTTACATCCCGCTTCTACAAACGCCTTCGTCATCTTAACCAGAACACTGCTCTCCTGCGGTCCGATCGGCTTCATCTGGGTACAATCCGCAATATACGCCCAACCGGTTGCTTTCCATGCTGCAGCATGCTTTAATACGGTATCCATCAGCCACTGCAAGTCCGTCGGATTTGTCTGGCCGATACCTGCCGATAAAATAATCTTTCTACCCTGAATATCCTCTACTACCTGTGTTAAGCACTTTTCCTTCATAAGTAACGCTCTCCTTTGCATTTGAACTGGCAAACAGGACCTTTCTGCCGTCAAAATATTCTCTTTTTTAGTGCATCAGCCCCAATTCGTTAGACATATTGTAGCGGAATCTCTCTTTTTTGTCAATAAATCCATAAAATTATTGACAACTTGTTTACAATTTATTCAATATTTGTTTTCAAAAGTCCGCTTTGCACACAATACGCTTCGTTCAACACTTTTTCCTCCGGAAAACGGTCAAATTTTATTCGAAGTCTCCCTTCATTCGCCTCGGTAATCCTGCCGGCTCCATAGATGGTATGTACCACTCTCGTTCCTGCCGTCAGAGCGGAACGATCCACAAATACTTCTCCCACAAACCGGCTCGGCACCAGTTCCTTAGAGCGCAGTTCCTTCATACAGGACAACACCAGACGCCGTTTTGCCCGGGTCATGGCCACGTAAAACATCCGCCGTTCTTCCTCCACATCCTCCGGGGAAAGGGCCTGTCTATGAGGCGTCAGACCTTCGTTTAATTCCGGCAAAAATACCGTATGATACTCCAGTCCTTTTGCGGAATGATAGGTAGAAAGCGTTACCGCCTCCGTCACATTCTTCTGTTCTTTTGCCTTCTGGCGTTGCAACTGCTCCGTATACTCCGCCATATGGGTAAACCACGCCTCAAAGGTCGGATACTCCGCCGCATCCTCCTGAAGCTCCGCCAACAAATCAAACAGCTCCTCCGACTGCATTTTCCGGTACTGTGCATACTCTGTCAAAAAACCGTCATAGCCCACCGCCCGGCGAATGTAGTTAATTGCCGCAAAAGGATTGAGCCCCTGTATCATCTGCAAATCATACTGAAGCTTTTCGATTCGGTCTACCACATAATCCTTATCCTCGTAATAGGCCTTTAGCTGCTCAAAGTCCACCGTAGACAGGCTCAGCGCATCTCTTGCAATATACCGCTTCGGCCGGTTCATAATCTGCAAAAACTCCCCTCTTGCACGATTCCCCAGAGCCATCTTAATATAGGTCACAATATCCCTACAAATCCAATGCTCGTACAAATTTGGGATAGAATCCCTGGTCTTAAAAGGAATGTTATACTCCATAAACTTTCCCATAATGGCCCTGGACTGCAAATTCGTCCGGTACAGTACCGCAATCTCTCTCCATGGCAGTCCCGTCCGGTGTAACACCGCAATCTCCTCCGCAATCTCCGCACATTCTCTTTTCCGCTCCGGATACTGCCGGAATTCAATGGCCTCTCCCTGCTCTTCCTTTGCGTATAAATCCTTCTCAAACCGCTTCTTATTATTCCCGACTACCCGAAGCGCCGCCTGCACGATAGGCGCCGTGGAACGGAAATTACACAAAAGTGTCACCTGCTTCGCCTCAGGATAGTCCTCCGTAAAGTGAAGCATCAGCTCCGGCCTCGCCCCACGGAACCGGTAAATGGACTGGTCATCGTCTCCCACGATAAACAGATTGTTCTCCGGCGCCGCCAAAAGACGAATGGTGTCGTACTGCACCCGGTTGATGTCCTGGAACTCGTCAATGAGCACATAGGTATACTTTTGCTGCCATTGCGCAAGGATATCCGGCCGCTTAGTGAGAAGCTCATAGCAAAGCAACTGCATATCGTCAAAATCTACTTTATTTTCCTTTCGGAGCCACCGGTCATACTCGGTGTAAATCTCCCGGAACACCTCATCCGGACAATTGGAGGAATAGTAGCTTGAAAGTTCAAACCGCTCGTTCTTCACGCGAGATATCTCTCCGCTGATGGCCTCCACAAATTCCTTCTCGTCCGTAATCTCCTGCTGCATATGGGCACAGGAAATTTCCCGCAGTATCTTGTACCGCTCGTCCTCCTTTAAAATATTTGCCGCCTCGTAGTTGTACGCAAACCGCAATATTTTAAAGAACACCGCATGAAAGGTGCCGAAATTCACCGTCCCCTTCCCTGCTCCTGCCTTAGCCTCGTACCGTTCCTTCATCTCCTCGGCTGCCGCCTTGGTAAAGGTAATGACCAAAATATTTCCCGGATGCACACCCTGTTCTTCAATCAAATATCGCACCCGCTCCGTAATTACGGTGGTCTTCCCGCTTCCCGGTCCCGCCAAAACAAGCATCGGCCCGGTTGTGTGGGTAATGGCAAGTCG
>JAZUBD010000168.1:0-2067 GCA_045638305.1 Lachnospiraceae bacterium | reverse complement strand
TCCTCACCGTTTTCCATCCACTCTTCACCGATAGCACAGCCCGAATACGGAGC
Organism: Lachnospiraceae bacterium; assembly: GCA_045638305.1. Lineage (GTDB taxonomy): Bacteria > Bacillota > Clostridia > Lachnospirales > Lachnospiraceae > SIG307. The sequence continues at coordinate 2,014 of JAZUBD010000168.1, read as the reverse complement.
AATATACTGAAGCGGGGCCAGCTCACTGGCGGTTGCCGCAACGATGGTGGTGTAATCCATAGCGCCGTACTCTTCCAGGGTAGAAACGATGGAAGCAACCGTAGACGCCTTCTGGCCGATGGCAACGTAAATACACTTCACGTTCTGGCCCTTCTGGTTAATAATGGTATCAATAGCGATTGCCGTCTTACCGGTCTGTCTGTCGCCGATAATAAGCTCACGCTGACCTCTTCCGATCGGTACCATGGAGTCGATTGCCTTAATACCGGTCTGAAGCGGAGTATCTACCGATTTTCTGGAAATAACGCCGGATGCCACACGCTCAATCTGGCGGTATTTGGTGGTTTCAATCGGGCCCTTGCCGTCAATCGGCTGACCCAGTGCATTTACGACACGACCTGCCATTGCATCGCCTACCGGCACCTCTACAACGCGGCCCGTCGTCTTTACGGTATCACCCTCACTGATATTGCCCATATCACCGAGAAGTACCGCACCTACATTGTCTTCCTCGAGGTTTAACACCATGCCGTAAACCTCTCCCGGAAACTCTAAAAGTTCGCCCTGCATCGCTTTCTGTAACCCATGGATACGCGCGATACCGTCAGCGACCTGAATTACCGTACCGACATCGGACACTTCAAGCTTTGTACTGTAATTCTTGATTTGTTCTTTGATGACGGAACTGATTTCCTCCGGTCTTAAATTCAAGGTAAAAGCACCTTCTTTCTACAAATCTTTATTTTCGTATACTATACGGAAAGCTGCAGCTTTGACAGGCTGGCTGCCATACGCTCAATCTTTGACTTAATGCTTGCGTCCACGACTCTGTCACCGATCCGGATGACCATGCCGCCGATTAAGGAAGCATCCGTGGAATATTGCATCTCGAAGCTCTCATACTTGGTCTGGGACAACAGCTTGTCCTCAATACGCTTCTTCTGCTCTGCGGTAAGCTCTGTTGCGGAAACCACACTGGCCACACCGATTTTACGGTACTCTCTTACCTTATCCAAAAAGAGTGCAAACACCGCCGGAATCTCCGCACATCTGCCCTTATCCACAATCACGGTAAGAAGTCCCGTTACCGCATCATCCACACGCCCCTTAAAGACCGCTTCCACTACGGAAAGCTTCTCTTCTTTGGTAATCTTCGGGTGGGTCAGAAGTTCTAAAAACTCCGGATTTTCCGCAAATGCAAGCTCTGCTGTCTTAATCTGGTCTGCAAGGGTATCGATACTGCCACTCTCAACAGCCAGGTCAAACAACGCTTCTCCGTATACCTCAGCCGCTAATTTTGCCATGTATCATCACCCATTTCATTCAATGCTTCGTCAATTAACTGCGCCTGCTTTTCACTGTCAAGAGAGGATGCCACAAACTTGCCTGCCATCACGGTAGCCACAGCCACCATTTCCTGCTTTACCTCATCCTTCATCTTGCTCTTTTCTAACTCAATCTCACGGCTGGCACGCTCCATAATACGGGATGCCTCCGCCTTTGCTTCGTTTACGATTTCGTCCTCACGCTTTAATGCCTTCTTACGGCCATCGCTTAAGATTGCCTCAACTTCCTTGTCCGCCGCCTTTAACTTGGCATCATACTCTGCCTTAAAGCCTTCCGCGTCCGCCTTTTCCTTTGCCGCATCCGCCATCTCGTTTGCAATCTTTTCACGGCGCTTATTTAAAAGCTCACGTGCCGGATTAAACAAAAGATAGGACAGCAGGAAAAACATAAAGCCGACTGCCAAAAGTAAAATCAAAGAATCCAATATAAGTTGCGGGCTGAGTCCGAAAATGTAACCTTCCATCTTAGGTTCCGCCTCTGCTTCCAAGAAGACAAGGTTGGAACATATGGTTAAAAGTCCGTTCACGTTCCGGCCTCCTTTATGATTTATTCGTTAGCTTCTTATAACTTACCGAGTAACGGGTTAGCGAACAGAAGAATGATTGCTACCGCAAAACCATAAAGACCGGTGGTCTCTGCTACTGCCTGACCGAGAAGCATGGTAGAC
>JAZUBD010000167.1:0-5290 GCA_045638305.1 Lachnospiraceae bacterium | reverse complement strand
GACGACTACTTTAACTGTCTGACCGTAGGCTCCGTTATGCTTCCGGTGACCGACAGCCAAAAGGTTTCTCGTGCAAAGCTCAGCTATTTGATCGATGCCACCGCGGCTCCGATATGTATGATTGCACCGATCAGTTCCTGGGCTGCTGCAGTTGCCAGTTATACGGAAGGTACCGGCTTGGACGGCATTGATCTTTTCGTCAAAGCTATTCCATATAATTTCTACTCTCTTTTGACCTTTGTCTTTATTATTGCACTTGTAATCAGCAAACGTGACTACGGCCCGATGGCAAGGCATGAACGTAATGCTGTCGAGTTAGGTGACTTATTCTCTACCGAAGAACGCGTAGAGGGCATGGATGTAAGCTCCAATCCAAAGGGACGCGTTCCGGACTTGCTTTTACCGATTCTTGTATTAATTGCTATTTCCGTATATGCATTGATTTATAACGGCGGTTTCTTCGGAGATGACCCTGCTTACGCAGGAGATTTTGCCAACGCATTCTCCAATACGGATGCTACTGTCGGTCTTCCGTGGGGTTCCATCATCGCTTTAATCCTGATTGTGGTTTACCTGATGTGTCGCAAGTTAATCTCCTTTAAGGATGCTATGGAATGTGTACCGAAGGGCTTTATTGCCATGGTGCCGGCCATTACAATTCTTACCATGGCTACCGCGCTTAAAAACATTTCCAATGACTTACTCGGTTCTGCCACCTATGTTGAAGGCTTAATGAAGGGTGCTGCTCCGGGACTGGAAAACTTCCTTCCGGCAGTTATCTTCATCGTAGCGTGTCTGTTGGCGTTTGCAACCGGCACTTCCTGGGGTACCTTTGGTATTCTCATTCCGATTGTATGCTACATCTTCGATCCGAGCGATCCGATCTTCTACATCGGTATGTCTGCTTGCCTTGCAGGTGCGGTTTGCGGTGACCACTGCTCTCCGATCAGTGACACCACGATTATGTCCTCGGCAGGAGCGCAATGCGTACATGTAAATCATGTGTCCACACAGCTTCCGTATGCCATTACGGTAGCAGTCATCAGCTTTATCTGTTTCCTGATTGCCGGTTTTGTACAAAATGCCGTTATTTGTCTTGCAATCGGTACATTCCTTATCGCCGGATTCTTTGTTGTACTTAGCCTGATAAAGAAACCGATTGGTGCTGCGAAGAAAGAATAATTTTCCCAGTCATAACACAACATAGTACAAGAACTGCGTGCTTCCTCGCGCAGTTCTTTTTTTGTGAAAATCTTTGCCTCAATCTCATTTTTCTACATTCACATTTTAGGAAATCTGTGGTACACTATAGAAAAGAGAACAGAAAGAAGGTTTTTCCATGCATACATTTCAACCGTATCCGGCAGACATGCTGGAAGTAAATCCCTTTACAAAAATCGGCAAGGAGTGGATGTTAATCACTGCCGGCACCAAAGACAAAGTCAATACCATGACTGCTTCCTGGGGAGGCTTAGGTGTTCTGTGGGGCAAAAATGTTGCCTATATCTTTGTCCGGGACAGCCGCTATACCAAGGAGTTCATCGATGCAAACGATACCTTTTCCCTTACTTTTTTTGAGGGACAGATGTCCGCGTTAAAATATCTCGGCACCGTATCCGGCAGAGACGAGGACAAAATTGCCGGAGCCCGTTTCAACGTAAACTACAGCGATGACACTCCGTTTATTGACGAAGGAAACCTGGTATTGATTTGTAAAAAGCTCTCTGCCACCCGCATGACCGCTGACCAGTTCCTCGACCCGAAGCTTGCGGATACGTTCTACAAGGACGGCGACATGCACACCATGTATGTGGGCGAAATTACACAAATTTTAGCCAGATAGGTTCCTGTACCGAATTCTCACAACAACAAAAAAGCGTTTGCAGCCCAAAACTGCAAACGCTTTTTTATGTAACTATTCGTATTATTCCGATGCGACAATTCCGCCCTGTTCAATGTTTAACACCACATATTCCGCCGGAGCAGATGTCTTAATTCCCATTGCCCACCCGGCAAAGCCGGAGGTTACCACAGTCTGCATCCCCTCTTCGGTCTTTTTGTATCCGTAAAACCCTTCGTACGTCAGCTTCGTAATATAATTAATCGGCCAAATCTGTCCGCCGTGTGTATGACCTGCCAAATGCAGGTCTGTTCCCGCTTCCGCACATTCCCCGTACTGTTTCGGCTGATGGTCCAGCGTCACAATAAAGTCTGTTTTATCCACATTTTCCAATAGACTCTTTATAGATGCCCTTCCGCCCACGGTGGAATCTTCTCTTCCCGCTATCACAAACTCGCCATTCAACACAACGAGTTCATCCTGCAAAACAGTAATCCCGTTTTGCTCCATCACGCTCCTCAATTCATTGTTTGTGTACAGCGGATATGAGGTATATTCCTGACGGTCATGGTTACCGTATACATAAAACATCCCATACTCGCACCGTATGCCCGAGAGAATCTCAAACACTTCCTCCATCTTCTCTTTTGTTGTTTTTTCATCCACGATATCGCCGACTAAAAAAACCATATCCGGCTCTATCTGATTTATTTCTTCGCATTTTTCCCTTAGCTCTTTTTCCGATTGAAAGGTCCCATAATGAATATCCGCCATTAAAACAACCCGGTACCCTTCTTCCCGGATATTTTTCTCCGTATGAATCGTATACTCCGTTGCCACAACATGATGCATGTTGTACCATCCGTAGGATACCAATGTCACCATAATCACAACCGGAACAATCCCGCTTCCGTATACCTTTTTCCATATACGGCCTTTCTCGTCATAGGCTTCCCCCATTCCTTTTTTCACAACATAATTTATAATCATCAATACAACTTGCGGAATAAACCAGTACAATAACAACACCGTTCCGCTCCCGTATATATCCAGACATAACGTTCCCATGCCGATAGAAAGTACATAGATAAAAATCCTATGCAGCTTCCGGGGAGACCTTCCCAAAAAGGTCTTATATGCCCGTTTTAAGTAGTCCAGACAAAACAGTGCACCGATTACCGCACCGATTGCCAAACACATGTAAATCTCCCAAACTTCCATTCCTTCTCCTGCTTTCAACATAAAAACAGGCCACCCCAAAGGTGGCCTGTCCGATTAACGCTTACTTTACCTCAATCTTTTCCTTACCACCCATATACGGCTGCAATGCCTTCGGAATATTAATACTGCCGTCCTCGTTTAAGTTATTCTCGAGGAATGCAATTAACATACGCGGCGGTGCTACTACCGTGTTGTTTAAGGTATGTGCAAAATACTTACCGTCAGCACCGTTTACACGAATCTTTAAACGACGTGCCTGTGCATCGCCGAGATTGGAACAGCTACCCACCTCAAAGTACTTCTTCTGACGCGGAGACCATGCCTCAACGTCGATAGACTTCACCTTCAGGTCCGCAAGATCACCGGAACAGCACTCCAAGGTTCTTACCGGAATATCCATGGTGCGGAACAAATCTACGGTATTCTGCCACAGCTTATCAAACCACATCGGGGACTCCTCCGGCTTACAAACCACAATCATCTCCTGCTTTTCAAACTGATGGATACGGTATACACCGCGCTCCTCAATACCGTGAGCACCCTTCTCCTTACGGAAACACGGAGAATAACTGGTCAGGGTATGCGGAAGGCTCTCCTCCTGCAAAATGGTATCGATATACTTACCGATCATGGAATGTTCACTGGTACCGATGAGGTACAAATCTTCTCCCTCAATCTTGTACATCATAGCATCCATTTCCGCAAAACTCATAACACCGGTTACCACGTTGCTACGAATCATAAACGGCGGAATGCAGTAGGTAAATCCTCTGTCAATCATGAAATCTCTTGCATAGGAAATAATGGCGGAATGCAGTCTTGCAATATCGCCCATCAGATAGTAAAAACCGTTACCTGCCACCTTTCTTGCCGCATCCAAATCAATACCGTTTAACTTCTCCATAATATCGGTATGATACGGAATCTCAAACTCCGGAACAACCGGCTCCCCGTAACGCTGTACTTCCACATTCTCACTGTCATCCTTACCGATCGGTACGCTCGGGTCAATAATATTCGGAATGGTCATCATAATCTTTAATACCTTTTCGGAAAGCTCAGCTTCCTTTGCCTCAAGCTCCGCAAGACGCACCGCAGACTCCTCTACCTGCTTCTTCTTTGCCTCAGCCTCTTCCTTTAAGCCCTTTGCCATAAGGCCGCCAATTTCCTTGGAAATGCGCTTTCTGTCCGCACGAAGGTTATCCGCCTCCTGCTGGGTTGCACGAGCCTCTTTATCCAACTCGATTACCTCGTCTACAAGCGGAAGCTTATTCTCCTGGAACTTATTACGGATATTCTGCTTCACAATTTCCGGGTTCTCTCTCACAAACTTAAGATCTAACATGGTATGTCCTCCTTTAATTATACTCTATGCTCTCTTGGCCAACTTTGTCCTTCCTCGAGTCGGCTCGCACTTCGTGCTCACCCGCACATCGCGACTTCGTCGCTCAGTCGCGGGCGCGTTCGCATTTCAGCCGCCTTGTACAATCTCACGCTTGCATCACCGGCTTCATGCTCACTTGGCCAACTCGAAAAATAAAAAACCGTCCCATAGCATATGCCATGGGACGGAGTAAAATCCGCGTTGCCACCCACGTTGCCGGTCTCCCGGCCTCTCGTGTACGCTGTACGGGGCGTTCCCCGGGCTTTCACCCAGACTCCGAAGGTGGATGGAACCCTTTGCCTATCCGCTCGCACCGTCCGCGGACTCTCTGAAAAGCAACCTGATTCTTAGTCTTCATCAACGTCATTGCGTTTATTATAGCGCAAAGCTGAGTAAAATGCAACCGCTTTGCTTAAATAATTTCCTTTTTTTTACTTCTCTGCCCCACGAAAAATACGGAATTACGCCTCCGGTACCTCTTCTCTCTGTTTCACCTCTACCGGTCTTACATAGCGCTCTTTAAACACTTCCGAACGCTCCACCTGCCACAACAGCTCCTTCGGAAAAAATACCGGCACCGGCCCAAACGGATTTACCACAAGTCCCGCATGACCTCTGTTTACCTCTACCAACAAATGCGGAAGCTGCATGGTAGCAAAACGCTTCGGCTGCCCCTCCTTAAACGCATCCTTCCAACCCATGGTTGCCACTTCATCCGTGAAGACAGGGAATACTGCCTGAGAATCATCCCCCGGTTTCTTTAGAGCACGGAAGCCCACAAACGTTTCTTCTCCGAATGCCATACTACCGTCCTCCTGCGGCACCGGCGGGCGTTCCATATAAAG
>JAZUBD010000166.1:0-2078 GCA_045638305.1 Lachnospiraceae bacterium | reverse complement strand
CCGCTTGGCCTCCGACTTGTTTTCGTCAAGCTCGATTTCCTCCTCCGTCAGTCTGGCGGTCTCCTTGATGGCCGCTTCGTGTCCCGTCAATGCCGCGAAAGGCGCAAACTGCGCTGCCCGGTCAAGTAAAGGCATCTGCGGATGCTTCCGCGATACATGGTGCGGTAAATCTATGATATCATCATACCGGTGCTCGTCGTTTTCTCTCATCCCGATGTCCTCCTTTCCGTCGGTTCTTCGCTCCCGTCGTCTGCGCTAAAACGCCTCTGTCGCCCCCCAAAACGTTACGCCTTATGCCCTCCGATCTGGTTGTTCCGCTCCACAGTCATGGCACCTTCCTGCAGGTTCATGCCCTTTATCATAGCATTCTTGCCGAAGCGTTTCTTTACGGAAAGCATGGCCTCCTGGAGCTTCCGTTCCTTCTCGCGCTCTTCCTGTTCCGCCGCCTGCTCCTTCCGAAGTGCCTCATAATCCGTAAATAAATCCAGCTGTTCGAATTCCGCCTTCTCCACCACGATACTTTCCTCTACCAGATGATTCGCCACCACCGTAATCCGGCGCACCAAAAGCTGCGGATTCACAATCTCATCATACAGTTCCATCACTTTATCGATAATCAGCTTCGTAGAGGAGGTCTGCCGACCGAGATTCGTAGTGCCGTGAGCGTGCTTTGGCACTCGCCTGCCGTATCCGTCCACTGTCACCTCTCCGGTATAATGAATGTCCGGGCGAGTTAAGTTTTCGATATCGTACCCCACCGTCAGCACAATCTGGTCCGTCACCAGCTTCTTTTCCACCAAATCCAGCGCCAAAAGGTCCGTCATTTCCCGCACAATGAGCTTCCCCTTCTCAAACTCATAGGGCTCTTGTAGCACCTGCCCGGAGCTGACGCTGTTCACCTCCGGCTTATATTCCTTAATCATCGCAATGGTGGTCGGCTCGTACCCCCAGGCGTGGTCAATGAGCAACTCCGCATTTACACCAAACAGCTTATACAACAGCTCCTCATTGTAAAACTCTCCCGGTCCGCCGAGGGAACACCGGGCAATATCTCCCATGGTATAAATCCCCACTTCTTCCAGCTTCTTTTGATACCCGCGCCCCACACGCCAAAAGGCGGTCAACGGTCGGTGTGTCCAAAGAAGTCTCCGGTAGCTCATCTCATCCAGTTCCGCAATCCGCACACCGTCCGCATCCGGGGTTACCTTCTTCGCCATAATATCCATGGCCACCTTGCAAAGATACAGGTTTGTCCCGATACCCGCCGTAGCGGTAATACCGGTCGCCGACAACACGTTTTTAATCATCTTTGCCGCCATTTCCTTCGGCGTCAGTCCATAGGTATTCAAATACTGCGTCACATCCATAAATACCTCGTCAATGGAGTATACATGAATGTCCTCCGGCGCCACATACTGCAAATAGACGTTGTAAATCCGGGTGCTGTAGTCCAAATACATTGCCATCCGCGGCGTTGCCGTAATATAGGAAATCTCAAGCTCCGGATTTGCATCCAGCTCCTTAGAAAAATGGGACTTCCCGGAAAACTGTCGGCCCGGTGCCTTACTTCTCCGCTCTGCATTGACCTCTTTTACCCGCTGTACCACTTCAAAAAGCCTCGCCCGTCCCGGAATGCCATACCGCTTTAGAGACGGTGAAACTGCCAGACAGATGGTCTTCTCCGTCCGCGCAGCGTCCGCTACCACAAGATTTGTGGTCAGCGGGTCCAGGCCCCGCTCAATACACTCCACAGAGGCATAGAAGGACTTTAAGTCGATGGCGATGTAGGTTCGATTTTCCATAGTATGCCCCCTTTCTGTGGTCTATAAATAAAATCAAATATAGCGTTCCGTTAATCCCTGAAATCCCGGTTTATCTACACCTCATATGTTACCACTTCACAATTTCCTAGAGAAAACTCGTGCATTTCATCAAAGGAAAGCCCCCGCATCTGTCGGTTGATTGCTCTGGATACAAAGCCGTGACAGACAAGCAATACCCGTTTCTCCGGGTACTTTCCCTTTAATACCGCCAATCCTTTTGCCACCCGGGTATCCACTTGTCTTGTAGTCTCTCCT
>JAZUBD010000165.1:0-4174 GCA_045638305.1 Lachnospiraceae bacterium | reverse complement strand
ATACTAACTCCACAACAATGATTTGGAAATCAAATCGTACAAAGAATGGTTACGGAGTTCGTATGCGAACTCCTTTGGAGAAAGCCGTAACAACGATGAAAGCAACGGGAATTGTGCGTCGTATCGATGACTTAGGCCGTGTGGTTGTACCGAAGGAAATCAGAAGAACCCTCCGCATCCGTGAGGGAGACCCGCTGGAAATTTTTACCGATCGTGAGGGAGAAATCATCTTAAAGAAGTATTCTCCGATCGGAGAACTGAGTGTATTTGCGAAGCAATTTGCGGAGTCTATGGCCCAGACCACGGGACATATTGCGGTGATTGCGGACAGAGATCAGTTTATTGCCATGGCGGGGACCGCAAAAAAGGAGCTGCTTACAAAGTCGGTCAGCAGGGAGCTGGAGACGCTGATGACGGACCGGGAAAGTATTGTGGCGACAAAGGGCGAAAAGGGCTATATTCCGGTGAGCCCGGAGGCGGACGATTATGAGCAGCAGGTCATTGCGCCGATTATCAGTGAGGGTGACGTCATCGGTGCGGTAATGATTTTGTCCAAGGATAAGAAGGAGCGGTTCGGCAATATGGAGCTTAAGATTGCAGGGACTGCGGCGGCGTTTTTGGGCAGACAGATGGAACAGTAAAAACAGCAAAAATACGGAAGCTTCCTGCGGTATGGTTTGCGTGATGCCGGTTTTATTACCGGGGGCCTATTCGCAGGAAGTTTTTTCATGATTATTCCAAGGAAATGGCGCATAACTCTTGACAAAATCGGCAATTCGGAGTATAAATAAAGTATCTAAATACTTTCGAGGAGGGAACTTTACATGAACAAGGCAGAGTTAGTAGCAGCAATTGCAGAGAACGCAGGATTATCCAAGAAGGATTCCGAGAAGGCTTTAGCAGCTTTCGTTAGCGTAGTAACTGATGAGTTAAAGAAGGGTGAGAAGGTTCAGTTAGTAGGATTCGGTACTTTCGAAGTATCCGCTAGACCGGAGAGAACCGGTAGAAATCCGCAGACCAAGAAGACCATTACCATCCCGGCATCCAAGGCTCCGAAGTTCAAGGCTGGTAAGGCATTAAAGGATACCGTTAACGCATAAGTTAATGTACTTAGTTGCTAAATAAAGGATCGCCTTTGGGCGGTCCTTTAAATTTTTTTGGATAGGCAAAGTCGCGGAGTTCGGGGGAGTGCATAGCACTGCCTACCCGAAGAGGATATAAGAAGGAGAACATTGTGAGATTAGATAAGTTTTTAAAGGTGTCTCGTCTGATTAAGCGCAGAACCGTTGCCAACGATGCCTGTGATGCGGGACGTGTCATGATTAACGATAAGCCGGCCAAGGCGTCCGCCAATGTGAAGGTGGGGGATGTTATCGAGATCGGATTCGGCGGCAAGGCAGTACGGGTAGAGGTACTGGATATTCAGGAAACCACGAAGAAGGAAGAGGCGAAGGAGTTATTCCGTTATCTGTAGGGAACGAAAAGCAGGTCTAAGGTAAGCACGTGCCGCATAGGCTGTTAAAAAGGCGGTATGAGGCACGGTATGGAACAAAAACAGGAGATAGGGGCCCACAAGCTTTCCCTGCTTGGAAGAAAGACACTGTCCCTGACCGGGGTAAAGGAAGTGATTTCCTTTGACGCAAAGGAAGTGATTCTCGATACGGTCCAGGGGATGCTTTTGTTGCGCGGTGACGAGATGAATGTAACGAGGCTTCTGGTGGAAAAGGGAGAAGTGGATTTGGAGGGCCGCATCGATAGTTTGGTGTATACGGAACGGGGCAAAGGAGCCAAGCGTTCGGAATCCTTTACGAAGCGTTTGTTCGGGTAAGGGGGCGGACGTTTCATGAACCGGGAAATTGCGGGAGATGTGCGTTTTTTTCTGGCGGCACTGGCATTGGGCGCCGTGGCGGCACTGGTGTATGATTTGCTGCGAGTATGGCGAAGGTTCCGCAAACAGACCTTGTTTGCGGTGTCCCTGCAGGATTTTGTATATTGGTTTTTGTTTGGTCTTGCGGGATTTCGTCTGATTTATTATTACAATGCGGGGACGCTGCGCTTCTTTACGTTCTTCGGTATGTGTTTGGGCGCATGGGTTTATACGGTGACATTGGGGCGTTTTTTTGTAACATATTGCCTGAAGCTATTGCGGCTTCTGACATTTCCGATACGAAAGGGATTGCTTTTTTTGAAAAAACAAGGTAAACTGGTGGTAAGCAGAACATGCAAAAAGGTTCGGAAGCACAATCACCACGGAAGGATGGATGCACTTGCGACGGAGAAACGGAAAAAGAAAGACAGGATTTAAGCTTCTTTTGGTTGTGGTACTTGTAATGTGCGGCGTATTGACGTACAGTACCGGCAAGGCCAAGGCAGAGGAGCGGGAAAAGACCAGACAGAAGGCAGGCACGGAGGCAGAGCTGGCATCGGAAGAAGAGCGTCAGAACGAGCTGGAGGAAGAGGCGGCCTATCGCCAGACCAAGAGCTACATCGAACGGATTGCCAGAGAGAAGCTTGGGCTGGTAAAGCCGGATGAGGTGATTTTACGCGGAGATGACGCCGAGTAACGGTGGGAAATAAGTCGAGATTTTTAGGATTCGGGTCCGGATGCGGACTTCGGGTCCTTTTTTGTCGTACGATTCCCGCCGGATAGGCCGGTTTCGACAGACACCGCACTCTGCCCGTGCTAGAATGTCCCGAAAAAGGACAAGCAGGAGGATGAGGGAAAGCATGTTGTGGAGAAAAAAGACGGCGGGGCGGTGGCTGATGTATTTAGGCATGGTAGGAGGCGCCACAGCCTTCTGTACCGGTCTAATCGGGTGTTTGTGGAAGGAGTCGTTACTTAAGTATACGGGGCTGGGGACGTTAGTGGCAGGCTTTGTATTTTTGTTTTTATGGGCAGGAGAGCATGCGTTACGAACGTTGCTTGGGTCTCATCGCGAGGAGCTGGTGCGGGCGGATATCAGGGATCATACGAAGAAGCGTCTGTTGGAGGCGGCCGCCTCTTTTGATGTGCTGTCCGGTGTATTCGACGGAGTGACGGAGGAGACGGCAGAGGATTTTCAGAATTTTGCGGTAACGTTACCGGAAATGGTATGTCGGGATTGCATCAGATGCGGAGACTGTTGGGAGGTACATCCGGAGGAACGGTTTGCGGCGGCCTATGCCATGTATGAAGCGGCAAGATACGGAGAGGTGCCGAAACGTGCGGAGGTGGAGTATCGGTTTGACGGCTGCCTGCGTGCGGACCGGATTGCGGAGGAGTATGCGGTGTTACCCCTGAAAGAGCAAGCAAATCAGTACGTACGCCGCCGGACGGAGGAAGGAAAGACAGCGGTGGTGACCCAGCTGAGGGTGGTGTCCGAGCTGTTAAAAGAGTATTCCGATGAGTTGTACGAGACAACGTTGGGAGACGGAAAAGTGGAGGAAGCGGTAGCGGAGGCACTGTACCGAATCGGAATTTACGCGGAGCAGATTGCGGTCATGAAGCGAAAGGGAAGAGGCGTTTGTGTGCGGATGCAGGCGCAATGTAAGCAGGGGCAGTGTGTTCCGATACGGCGGGCAATCCAGTGCCTGGGACTTTTGTTCGGCTGTCCCATGGAGGTAACCGGAGATTCGGAACGGTTTATCGGGGATGTTACGGGAGAGTTTACCTTTGAGGAGGAGCCGGGCTATATGGTGTTGACCGGAGTGGCGCGGGCCACAAAGAAGGATGAAGTGTTATCTGGGGACAGTTTTTCTTTTTTGTATCCCGACAGCGGGGAAACGGTGCTGCTGTTATCCGACGGTATGGGAAGCGGAGAGGCCGCAAGCCGGGACAGTGAGGCGGTCATCGGATTGCTGGAGCGTTTTCTGGCGGCGGGGTTTGATGAGAAAACGGCCATTCGGCTTATTAATTCCGTGCTTCTTTTGCGGACGGAAGGAAAAAGCTACTCTACGGTGGATATCAGTGTGATTAACCCATACGGTGGTACCTGTGAATTTATTAAACTGGGAGCTTCCGGAACCTATATCAAGCGTGAGGACTGGATTGAGCGGGTGGAATCCGCCACCCTTCCGGTGGGGATGTTCGGGGATGCGGATTACGACACAAAGGAGAAAAAACTCTATGACGGAGATTATATTATTATGACCAGCGACGGTGTGCCGGAGGCATTGGGTGAGCGATTGGAGGAGG
>JAZUBD010000164.1:0-2123 GCA_045638305.1 Lachnospiraceae bacterium | reverse complement strand
CATACCGTATGGTAAAGGGTGGGTGACCTTCATTCGGACGGAATGGAGGTGATGCCGATGAAGAATCGTTTTGACTTTAAGGATTTGATGTCCTTTGGAATGTTCCTTCTGGCATTATTGACATTCATATTTTTGATTTGTCAGTAACAGCAACATAAAAAGCCTCCCCTGTACTTTGACCGGTTAGGGGAGACTTTTTTCTCATATCCAAGGTCAACCACTCTGTGGCGATTGCCTTTTTCTAATTTCATTATACCACAAGTTTTAATCGTTGCAAGTACATTTTACGAAAAGTTTATGCGGAACCGTAGAAATGTGTTATTTCGAAAAAAGTGCTTTTCTTTTTCAAGATATTGTGGTATGATATATATTTAGCGGAGATATATTCCGAGACTTCTGAAAAGCATGTCGGTTACGGTTTGTTTTTCAGTTGTTTCGGCAATCTCCGCAAGATTAAAATGCAAAGGAGATTAGTTATGGCATTCAAGAGTTTTTCTATGGAACTCGCCGGCAGAACTTTGACCGTAGATATCGGCAGAGTTGCAGCACAGGCAAACGGTGCAGCTTTCATGCACTATGGTGACACGACGGTGCTTTCCACCGCAACCGCTTCCGAGAAGCCGCGTGAGGGTATCGATTTCTTCCCGCTCAGCGTAGAGTACGAGGAGAAGTTGTACGCAGTCGGTAAGATTCCGGGAGGTTTCAACCGCAGAGAGGGTAAGGCATCCGAGAACGCTGTCCTTACTTCCCGTGTAATCGACCGTCCGATGCGTCCGTTATTCCCGAAGGATTACAGAAACGATGTTACCTTAAACAACATGGTTATGTCCGTAGACCCGGAGTGCAGCCCGGAGCTTACCGCTATGCTCGGTTCCGCAATCGCAGTAGCGATTTCCGATATTCCGTTTGACGGTCCGTGCGCTACCACCCAGGTTGGTATGATTAACGGAGAGTTCGTATTTAACCCGAATTCTTCCCAGAACAAGGTTTCCGACTTAAAGCTTACCGTAGCTTCTACCCGTCACAAGGTAATCATGATTGAAGCTGGTGCTAATGAAGTTCCGGAAGCAAAGATGATCGAAGCGATTTATGCCGCTCACGAGATTAACCAGCAGGTTATCGCTTTCATCGATAAGATTGTTGCAGAGTGCGGTAAGGAAAAGCACACCTACACCAGCTGTGCGGTTCCGGAAGAGTTATTCGCAGCAATTAAGGAAATCGTTCCGCCGGCAGAGATGGAAGAGGCGGTATTTACCGACGAGAAGCAGGTTCGTGAGGAGAATATCCGCCAGATTACCGCAAAGCTTGAAGAGGCTTTTGCTGATAACGAAGAGTGGCTTGCTGTACTTGGTGAGGCTATCTACCAGTACCAGAAGAAGACCGTTCGTAAGATGATCTTAAAGGATCACAAGCGTCCGGACGGCAGAGAGCTTACCCAGATTCGTAGACTTGCTGCAGAAGTTGATATTATCCCGCGTGTACACGGTTCTGCTATGTTCACCAGAGGTCAGACCCAGATTTGTAATGTAACTACTTTGGCTCCGCTTCCCGATGCGCAGAAGCTTGATGGTTTGGATGAGAACGAAGTATCCAAGCGTTACATGCATCACTACAACTTCCCGTCCTACTCTGTAGGTGAGACCAAAGTTTCCAGAGGTCCGGGACGTCGTGAAATCGGTCACGGTGCACTTGCTGAGAGAGCACTCCTTCCGGTTCTTCCGACCGAGGATGTATTCCCGTACGCAATCCGTACCGTATCCGAGACCTTCGAGTCCAACGGTTCTACCTCCATGGCTTCTACCTGTGCTTCCTGCATGTCCCTGATGGCAGCAGGCGTGCCTATCAAGGCTATGGTAGCGGGTATCTCCTGTGGTCTGGTAACCGGCGATGCTGACGAAGATTTCGTACTGCTTACCGATATCCAGGGTCTGGAAGACTTCTTCGGCGACATGGACTTCAAGGTAACCGGTACTACCAAGGGTATCACTGCTATCCAGATGGATATCAAGATCCACGGTCTGACCAGACCTATCGTTGAAGGCGCTATCGCAAGATGCCGTGAAGCAAGACTGTTCATTATGGACAACTGCATGAAGAAGGCTATCGCAGAGCCCAGAACTGAG
>JAZUBD010000163.1:0-7940 GCA_045638305.1 Lachnospiraceae bacterium | reverse complement strand
TGATGAACCGTATTATGCACGATACGGGCAGAATTCGTATGTTTATGGAGCATGTCTTCTGTAACCTGTTTACGGTTGTTATTATGTTCGTGGCTGTTGTGATTTACATGCTGGTACTCAACTGGAAGCTGGCACTGATTTCCTTTATTTTCGTGCCGATTGCGGCTGTGGTTTCCATGCTTTGGAGAAAGAACATTCATCGCCGCTTCCGTTTGCAGGGGAAAAAGTCCGACGACGTACATAGCGCCCTGCAGGATGTTATTTCCGGTATGAACGTAGTAAAGGGCTACGGTAAGGAAATGGATGAGTCCGAAAAGTTTAACATGTTCTCTGATGTATTTGCGAATGTACAGAAGAGAAACGAAGTATTCTGGGCCATGTTTTTCCCGTTACTTAATTTCTTAATGGGTGCCGGTGTCTATCTGGTTATTTTCTACGGCGGAAGAAGTGTGCTGGGCGAGACCATGACTGCCGGTGAGGTCATGCAGTTTGTCAGCTACACTTCCATGCTTTACATGTATCTTGGTTGGATTAACAACCTGCCGCGTCAGCTTATGGACCTGGTGACCAGTATGGAGCGTATTAACGATATTATGACCCAGGAGCCGAAGATTAAGAATACAGAGAAAGCCTCAAAGCCGGAAATTACCGGTGCCATTGAGTTTAAGAATGCCACCTTCGGTTATCATTCCTATGAGCCTGTAGTAGAAGGCATTAACCTTACGGTAAAACCAGGGGAAATGATCGGACTTGTAGGTGCTTCCGGTGCCGGAAAGTCCACCCTCATCAACCTTATCATGCATCTGTATGATGTGGATGGCGGCGAGCTGATTGTAGACGGTGAGAATATTAAGGATATTGACATCGACTACTATCACTCCAAAATCGGTGTGGTATTGCAGGAGACCTTCCTGTTCTCCGGTACGATTTTCAACAACATCCGCTATGCAAAGCCGGATGCAACGGCAGAGGAAGTCATTATGGCTGCCAAGATGGCAAATGCCCACGACTTCATTACCCGTATGCCGGACGGCTACAATACCTACGTAGGTGAAAAGGGAAGCCGCCTCTCCGGCGGTGAGCGTCAGCGTATTGCTATTGCAAGAGCAATTTTAAATAACCCGAAGATTTTGATTCTGGATGAGGCAACGGCGAGCCTGGATACGGAGAGCGAATACCTGATTCAGACGGCCTTGGAGCGTCTTACTTCCGGTAAGACTACCTTTGCCATTGCGCACCGTCTGTCTACCCTGAAAAACGCAGACCGTCTTGTGGTAATTGATAAGCACCGCATTGCGGAAATGGGCAGCCATGATGAGTTGATGAAGCAGAAGGGTATCTATTACGGTCTGGTAACCGCACAGCTTGAGATGCAGGCGAAGAAGGAAGAGGCGACGGCGTAAGGTTTCCAAAGTGGGAAATATAAACAAATTGAATAAGTGAATCAATAAATGATACACCTCAAATATCAATGTAAGAAACGGATGTTTGAGGTGTAAATTTTTGAAGAATAATATAATAGTATTGACAGGAAATTATTGGAAATGATATACTCAAAGTAAGAAAGGAGTGGAGAATATGAAGAACAAAAAACGGGTAGTATTTATAGTTTTAGCTGTTGTGTTGCTGATTGTGATGGTTTTCGGTGGGGTTGAGATTTATAAATATAACACAATGAGATATCGTCTTCTTATATCAGAGAGTCCAGACAATAGAATTGTGCATCCGGGTTTGTCTTATGGGGCAAACAGTAACTTTGGGACATCAAAAAGGGCGATGGAAAAAGGCGACGAAATCATGAAAGAGTGGCATGAAAAAGTAGCTAACCGGGTTCTTGATATACTGCTCTCGTATGATAATAAAGAGATGACGCTAAAGGTAGAGTACAATGTAGTAGACGGAAAGACAGAGGTTCATTTATTTGGAGAAGGCATCCCGAACGGTGAGACGGAGAAGAAAGCGTTCGAAGAAAGGATTTTACTTAACTACTTGTTTGAACTAAATAAGGATGTAGTGTACTAAGCAGTCCGAAAGAATGTATGGAATGGTTGTGATGAGAAAGGTTTTGGTATAACTGTACAGTAACATCAAGCTTAAATTAAAGGAGTGGGATTTATGCGACACAGAGTAATATTATTCTTGGTTTTTTTTCTTCTCTTATTGTGTTCCTGTGCCGGCAAGGAGTATGTGCCTCAAATGTCTAGTGAGCAGGCGATTGCATGTGCCCTGGAGGAAGGACAACGCTATTTGGCGGAGGAGTTTGAGGAATGGAAATCCTGGGAAGAATCTGCGGCAGAGTTCCAAAGCATAGAAATGGAGCTGATGGTAGACGGAAAACATGAACGGACGGAACGTATCTGGCATGTAGTGTTTTCGGAGGAAGAAGACACCCGGTCGGTACACTTTGTGGTAGATGATACGTTACAGATGGTAGTCGGCGGTTGGGACAGTGTTGACGCGGCAGTGGACTGGAAGGAGCAACCGCGACAGGAGTATCTGTATACGGCGGAAGATGCGATTATTCGTGCGCTTTTATATTATAAATTGGATGTAGAGCTTCCCAGTGAAAAAAGAACTCGTTTGCCGAACTATATGCATGTGTATGTGTATCTGGATAATTTTGGGGAATTGGATCGTGACAGTGTGTGCGACCTTGGCCATTATTCTTCCAAAAAAATGAAAAGAAGACGGATACCGCTTGGACAGGCCTGGAGAGTTATCTTTTGTGACCACACAGAGGAAGAGCAACAGGAATGGTACCACTTTGACATGCGAGTGGCGGTGGGGTGTGAAGATTGCGCAGTGTTCGGATATACGCACCCATTGCCGTAGCATTTTTGAAACAATAAAGCGCCATCGGTTCTGCGGTGTCGGGGTAAGAAAAACTATTTTTATGAAAGGGGGGGCCATGGGTAAGAAAATACTGTTACTTTGCTGTCTTTGTGTGTGCTTGCTGACTTTGTTTTCCTCCTGCGGGAAGTCCAACGGACTTTTGGCAGAGGTGATTTCGGAAAAGGACAAGATGGTCACGTTGATGGAGTATCAGAAGGACGCTTCCGTAAACTATACGATGTCGGATCCCGAGGCAGTCGATAAATTTTTGGAGCAGATAGACCGTCTGTCTGTGGAACCTGCTACGGAGTGGACAAACGAGTTGGTTACCCTGCCGATTTACTGCATTGCGGTGTTGCAGAAGCCGGAGGGTGACGCCCTGGGAGCTCATATTACATACGGATATTGGAGCAATGGGTACTGGATTGCTGCCGACGGACAGGCATATAAAATGAAGCTGCCGGCAGAGTCGTTAAAAGAGGACTATGAGTGGGAGGAGGAGAAGCCTTTTTCCACCATTAGAACGCTTGCAGCGGTGAAGCCGTTGGTGGTGGATGCGCAGGGGTGGAAGAAGGAGCTTTTGACAGAGGCGCAGCCTGCGGCAACGATTCCGGGTCTGGTGACGTCGGCAACAAAAGAGGGAGATACCCTTACGGTCAGCATCGACAATCAAGGAGAATCCGCATACATGGGAGACAAGTATGACTATGTGGTAGAGGTTTGTCTGGATGAGGTGTGGTATGATTTGCCGTTTGCCGTATGGGGACGGTATTCAAGAGGAGATGTGCCGTGGTTTGATCCGGGTGTAAAATCAACACTTACCTATTCCTTGGATATTTATGGAAGCTTACCGCCAGGAAATTACCGCCTTGTGACCGGTTCCGAAGAGGACCGGGAAAATCTCGTGGAATTTGTACTTCCCTAAGTAAAATTGTTGCTTCCCTAAGCAAAAATCAATTGACACATTCTGAAAAGAAGCGTATAATAAATAGCGGTATATATCATACCGCTATTTTATTTTTTTGGAGGGAACATCTATGAACAAAGGTACTGTTAAGTGGTTCAACAACCAGAAGGGTTTCGGTTTCATCAGCGATGAGCAGGGAAACGATGTATTCGTACATTACACCGGCTTAAACATGGAAGGCTTCAAGTCCTTAGAAGAGGGCCAGGCTGTTGAGTTCGAAATCGTTGAGGGTGCTAAGGGACCGCAGGCTACGAACGTAACCAAGTTATAATTCAAGAAAGTTTTACGTGTACCTTTTTCTCATATATAAATTTTAGGGATTTTTATACGGAATAAGTTATATTGTAAGAACGAATTGAAGTAAGGGGATATCGGCAAACGATATCCCTTTCTTACTACGGAGGATAGAGATGGAGAAGAAAGAAAAGACGGGTAAGTTTGGGAAGAGCGTACTTTGGGCAGTCCTGAGCTATTTGGTGATTTCGGTGATTGCGGGCGTATGCTCCGTGATACGTAGAAATATACAAGGAGGAACGGATGCATCGGTTTCCTGGTTTATGATTGTGGAGCTGGTGTTGATTCCGGTGCTGTTTTATATTGCCGGCAGAATCGGTTCTCAGAGGTTTGAATTTGATAAGTTTGCCACCTATAAGGTGTGGTTGTTTTCTTTTATTTTTTCGGCAGCGTTACTGGGGCTGTGGTATGTGTTAATGGTACCGTATGTGTTGCTGAATCTTCCGGCAGCGGAGGGAAGCTATGCCCTGGATTTGTTTTTGCGAAGAACAACGGTGACACAGGATTATACGGTTTTGTTTTTATCGGAAACCGACGGCTATAAGTATGTGATTTTACCGCTGGTTCATTTTGTGTTCCGTTTTGTATACTGGTTACTCTATGCTCTCGGCAATCGGAACTATGCGAGGGAACAGAAGGAAAGAGAACGGGTAAGGGTGCGCAGATAGACATAGAGATTGGAAATGTGTTGGTTCGGTAGTGTGCAGGAGAGTTGTTTATGAAGCTGATTGTCAGATACTGTAAGCCGTATGCGTGGCGTATGCTGTACGGTTTTTTGATTAAGATTGTGGGTACCTTTGCGGATCTTGGACTGCCTTGGGTACTTTCCTACATATTGGACAATGTGGTGCCGTTAGGAGAAATCCGGCCGGTGCTTTATTGGGGTGCCTTTATGCTGTTTTTGGCGTTGGCTGCCCGGTATTGTAATATTTGGGCGAACCGGAAGGCGTCTTTGGTGGCAAGGGATGTGACCCGGGCGGTTCGTCACGATTTGTTTGTAAAGACTATGGGACTGTCGGGCAGACAAACGGATACGCTCCACATACCGTCTCTGGTGTCCCGTATGACCTCCGATACCTATAACATTCACCACATGGTGGGTATGATGCAGCGTCTCGGAGTCCGTGCTCCCATGATTTTAATCGGCGGTATTATCATTACCCTGACCATGGAGCCGGTGCTGACCCTGGTACTGGTCATTCTGTTGCCGATTCTCGGCGGTTTGATTTTTTATATTTCACGAAAAGGTATCCCGTTATATAAAAAGGTGCAGTCCTCCATGGACTCCATGGTACGGATTATGAGAGAAAATATCTCCGGTATCCGTGTCATTAAGGCACTGTCAAAAACCGAATATGAAAAGAAGCGATTCCGAAACGCCAATGATGAGATGCTGGGCAGAGAGCTTCATGCGGGAAGCTTTATGGCGTTATCCGGTCCGATTATGGGACTGTTGTTAAATATCGGTTTGACGCTGGTGGTTATTGTAGGTGCGTACCGTGTCAATGCGGGCGCCAGCGAGCCGGGAAAGATAGTAGCCTTTCTTTCCTACTTTACGATGATTTTAAATGCGGTAATTATGATTAACCGTATCTTTATGGTGGCATCCAAGGCCACCGCTTCCGCAGGACGTATCGAGGAGGTACTTTCCGCACCGGAGGAGCTGCTGGTGGAAAAAGCAGAGGCGTTTGCACGTCAGGGAAAGGATGTTCCGCATATTGAGTTTAAGAACGTTTCCTTCGGTTATCATGCGACTACGGGGGATACGGAGAAGTATTGTATCAAGGACATTTCTTTTAAGATTTATCACGGGGAGAGTCTCGGTATTATCGGTGCCACCGGTAGCGGTAAGACCACCCTTTTAAATCTTTTGATGCGTTTTTATGATGTAACGGAAGGTCAGATTTTGATAGACGGAAGGAATATCCGGGAGATTCCGTTAACCGAGCTTCGGGAACGGTTCGGCGTGGTATTCCAAAATGATGTGGTGTTTGCGGATACCTTACGGGAGAATATTGCCTTCGGAAGAGAGCTTTCGGATGCCGGGGTTTCCCGGGCGGCGGAGCATGCTCTGGCGGCGGGTTTTATTGCCGGTAAGGAGGAAGGCTATTACCATAAAGCGGCCATTAAAGGTGCCGACCTGTCCGGCGGACAGAGGCAACGTTTGTTGGTGGCACGTGCTTTGGCCGGGACACCGGAGGTACTGCTACTTGATGATGCCTCCTCGGCTCTTGACTATCGAACCGATGCCGAGATTCGAAAGAATATCAGAGAGAGCTACGGGGATACCACAACGATTCTTGTGGCACAGAGAGCGTCTTCCGTCATGCAGATGACTCATATCCTGGTGCTTGACGAGGGCGAATGTATCGGCTACGGTACCCACGGGGAGCTGATGGAGAATTGTGATGTTTATCGCGAAATTGCGGAACAGCAAATGGGCGATGTGGAATAGGGGGTGAGCGAGGATGAAACGATTGTTACGTTATATGGCGAATTTTAAGTATCATCTGCTGCTTGCTCTGGTGCTGGCAATTTCCAGTAATTTGCTGGCATTGGTAGGACCGTCGTTATCCGGTAAGGCGGTGGATGCCATTGCCCTCGGCAAAGGCAAGGTGGAGTTTGATACAGTCTGGTATTATGCGGGGCTTATGATTGTCTTTTATGTGGTATCCGCATTGCTTTCCTATGCATTATCCATTTTGATGTTGCGAATTGCACAGAAGATGGCGGCGCGGATGCGTCAGCAGGTGTTTGACCGATTGCTTTCCCTTCCGGTGAGCTATTTTGACCGGAATCAGGCGGGTGATATTATCAGCAGAGTGTCCTATGATATTGATGTGATTTCCACGTCGGTGTCCAACGATTTTGTTCAGGTGGTGGCCGGTCTTGTGACGGTCATCGGTTCGTTGGTTATGATGATTATTATTTCGCCGCAGCTTACGGTGGTGATGTTTTTGATGATACCGTTGTCCGTTTACTATACCCGTTTTATGGCAAAGAAGACAAAGCCTATGTTCCGGAAGCGTTCCGCTAAGGCCGGTGAGCTAAACGGTATGGTGGAGGAGCTGATTACCGGTCAGAAGACCATCCAGGCCTATGCAAAGGAACAGGTCATGACGGACCGGTTTGACAAGCAGAATGAAGAAGCGGTAACGGCGTACTACAATGCGGAGTATTACGGCAGTATGATCGGACCGACGGTAAACTTTATCAATAACTGTTCTTTGACGGCGGTAACGGTAGCGGGTTCGGTGCTGTATTTGTTAAAAAAATTATCCCTCGGTGATATTTCTTCTTTTGTACTGTACTCGAGGAAGTTTTCCGGCCCGATTAACGAGCTGGCAAATGTAGTCAGTGAAATCCAGTCGGCGCTGTCCGCAGCGGAGCGTGTATTCCGCGTCATTGAGGAGCCGACAGAGGCGGAGGATATTTACGGTGCGACAGAGCTTGCCGGAGTAAAGGGAAATGTTACCATGAAAAACGTGGACTTTTCCTATGTGCCGGAAAAGCCGATTATAAGGAACTGGTCCATGGAGGCAAAGGCCGGAGAATTGGTGGCTATCGTAGGACCGACCGGCGCCGGAAAGACAACGATTATCAATCTTCTCATGCGTTTTTACGATCCGCAGAGCGGCGAAATCCGCATTGACGGCCATGAAAATCGTGAGGTAACTATGAAGAGTCTGCGTTCCTCTTATGCCATGGTATTGCAGGACACCTGGGTGTTTGAAGGAACGGTACATGAGAATATTGCCTACGGCAGGGAAGGGGCCTCCAGAGAAGAGGTCATTGCGGCGGCAAAGGCAGCCGGCGTGCATGAGTTTGTGAAGCGTCTGCCGGAAGG
>JAZUBD010000162.1:0-5120 GCA_045638305.1 Lachnospiraceae bacterium | reverse complement strand
AGCACATAAACATCTGCCAGCGCTCCAGCTTTGCCGACAGCGTTCCGTTGACAATCACCTTTTGCTCAAACAAAAACTCCGTCACAAAGAACACAACCAGAGCAACTCCCGATGCCGTAAGAAGCGAATACTTTTTCAGCTTTTTCATAAGCACCGGCATCAAGCATACCGCCACGATAACCGCAATGGCAACCGGAGTGTACGGAATGATATACTTCGGATAATTTCTTTGAGGCACAAACCCGTACATTGCCATACTCCTGAGCACCTTGACACCCATATAAATCGGATATGCGGAGATCGCAAAGGTCCCAAGTAAAGTAAACAACCAGTATAGCCGGAACTTCTTTTGCTTCTCATCGTTCAACATTTCGTTTTTTCTCTCTTCATTTGCTTTCATTTCCATTGAAATACCTCCCTTTCCGTTTCTCTGATATGCACCTCTGCTCCCCTATCGCCTTTTTACTCTCCCCAGAACAAAGCTTCCAGCTTCTTCTGATACCCTTCCGGATTCTCCGCCGCCTCTACATTCAGGTAACTGGAATGCGGCATATGATGCGGTATTATTTTCACTTCTTCCTTCGAGATACCATAATCAGCCAAAATCAGCTTCATTTCCGTTACAGTTACCGATTGCAACCTCCATAAATCCGTCCGGATTCCTTCCGTCTTTTCCGCAATCTCCCGTGATTCTTTTCCGCTCATCAGGCCGCAGGAATAAGAATTGCCTGCCAACTGCCACACATACACTTCCAGCCCCTCCGAAGTGTCCAAATCAAAATATTGCGGATACTGCTTTCGCAAGTAGCGAATGGAAGCTTCCGTTTCGGAACCTACCAGTATCGCCGTCGGCCCATCCGCACCGCCGATCATAGATGTTGTTCCATCCTTGCCGATAATCGTAATGCCAAACATATCAGTAAGCCGATCCGGCTCTTTCGACTCTGAAATCGGATTGGTCAGGAAACATATTGCCACTGCAATCCCGGCCACCACGGTCACCGCCACAATCCAGAAAGCAGGCTTCTTATAGTTTAATACCGATTTCACACGGTTCTTTACGCCAACTTCTCCAAAGGCCAGCGGGCAGGCAAGCATCATTCGTTTTTGCAAACTGCACGCCACCAATGCTTCCGCATAGTTCTTCCGCGCCTCCGTCTCCATCTCCCTCACTACCCGTTCATCACAGGCACACTCCATATCTCTGGAAAACAGCAGGTAGGAAATCCACAAAAGCGGGTGAAACCAATAGACCGACAACAGAAAAAATGCAATCGTCTTCCACCAATGGTCTTTTCGTTTCAGGTGCGCCGTCTCATGAGCAATCACACTATCCATCTGTGCCTCAGACATGCCGGAAGGAAGATAAATCCGCGGCTTTATGACACCGAATACAAAAGGCGTTGCGATACCGTCACAATAATGAATATTGTCCCGATAGCAAAGAGACACCTTTACCTTATGACGAAGCCACAGATAGGAGGTAAGGCTGTAGGCAAACATAATTACCATCCCGGCAATCCAGACAATCGCCGCCACAAAAGCGATAATCTGCATCGGGTTCGCACTTGCCCCCGGAGTCGGTGCACCGGAAACACTGTATCCCGGCGCCAAATGCTCCGAAAGATACGGATTTACCGTAGAATTCAACATTGTAACTCCGGTATGTATGGACGGCCGCTCCGCAAGTAAAATCTCCGGTGACACAATCTCTGCACTGGGTATCAAGCTCAGAATGCTTTCTGCCAGAAACGGGCAAACAAGACGTAACCCCACCAGCGCCCACAAACCTACTATCAATGATTTCGGCGCCTTATGACACAGTGCCCGTACTGCCAATACTGCCAACACCACCCAGATAGCCGTCAGTCCCATATTTAAAATCTCAACAAACACCTTCTCCATACTCAACCCTCCCCAAAGGAATCAAGAAGTCTGCGAATCTCCTCCAGCTCCTTGGCGGACGGTTTCTTCCGGGAACCGAAGGCTGCAATAAACGCCGGAAGGGAACCGGAAAAAGTCTCCTCCACGAACTTTTCGCTCTGGATGGCGTAAAACTCATCCTTTCCGATTAACACCGACACCCGGCTATTCTCCATTTCAAAAATGCCGCGCTCGCAAAGCTTCTTAAGTACCGTATAGGTGGTGGTCCGCTTCCAGTTCAGTTCCTCTTCGCAAAGAGCCACCAGCTCCTTTGTGGACAGCGGTGCATGCTGCCACACAATATCCGCAAAACGGGCTTCTACCATACCCAGTTTGATTTCTGACATTGTAACTGCCTCCTTATGTATACCTATTTTTTCGTATAAAGAAAAACTGTCTATCTGTAATAGTCATTTTCATTCTATCACCGATAGACAGTTTTGTCAAGCATTGCCAACTGCACCACAAAAAACAACCCTTCAGAGGAAATCATTGTCCTTCGAAACACAAAATATCGCCCGTCCCTATATACGAAACGAGCGATATCTTTTACTATTCCATATCAGCAATATTTCTACTTAATTTCAAACTCCACCCAGTACACTGCCGTATCGTAATCCCCGGTCCCTCGGAAATCCATAAAGCCCTTGGTCAGCCGGTAGGTCCCCGCCGGGAGCTTTCCGTACAACCATTCCCAGGAATACTCAAACTCCGTTTCCTGTCCCTCAGGAAAATGATATGCCAAAGAATTCCAAGCGTACTCTTCAATGACCGTGGGCACATCCTTCCAGACACCATCCTCCAATACAATCAAATGATAATCTGTACCACACGTTAACTCTCCGGTGGGATTACCACCGTTTTTTGTGCATACAAGTGTCAACCCGGTAGGCGTTACATCCTTCACCGATAAAGTCAGCCCCCAATCCGGGAAGCCTTCATCGGCCGGCAAAGAAGTATCCCTATTCATCGTAAAGTCCGTCTCCACTGTGGTCAGTGCGGTTACCATATCATTCGTCAGCGTATCCTCTTGTTCCTCCGGCCAGAAAGAACGCTTATCGTCATTGATTGCCCGGAACACCCGCGGTGCACCGATACCGATAACTAACGCTGCACAGGCCGCCAGAGCCGCCCATTTCACCCATCCGTAGGAGGATTTTCCGGTTTTCTTTTCCTCCCCCGGTGCCGCCTCCTCGATAAACTCTTCTTTCACCTTTCCCAAAGCATATAATATCTTTTCATTTTTCATAGTATGATACCTTCTTTCTCCAATGTCTGCTTCAGTTTACTCCGCATACGGAGCAGTGTCATCTTCACCTTGCTCTCACTCAGCCCGAAATCCTCTGCAATTTCTTTTACGGAACTCATATACCAGTACCGGCGCATAAAAATCTTTCTCTTTTCCGCAGGTTGTTCTTCCAGGAACCGATTCAACACATCTACCAAAAGAGCTTCCTCCACAGTTTCTTCCGTACGGTCCGTTCCGGGAACGCATTCCGCAAGCTCCTCCAATACCAACGGTGTTTGTCCTCCGCCCCGCTTTTCTCTGGTATTATGTTTATAACGATTCAGTGCAAGATTTCGTGTAATCGTTCCCAGAAACGCCGACAACCTCTCCGGACACTGGGGCGGTATGGACTCCCATGCCCGCAGCCAGGTATCGTTTACGCACTCCTCGCTATCCTCCTCATTGTTCAGGACGTTATATGCGATGGTGCGGCAATACCTTCCGTATTTTTTCGCAGTCTCCGACAGGGCAGCCTCTGAGCGCTCATTGTATAATGCAATAATCTGCCGATCGTCCATAACCTTCTCCTTCCGTATGTAATAAGGCCTTACATCCTAACAGACAACAAAACGGAGTAGTGGGTCACACTACTCCGAACTATGTTTCTATTCAATTACCAAAATATCTCCGTATCCATTATCTCTTGCCCATTGTTCCGCATAGGAGCCGCTTTTTACAATAATACTGTTCAAGTCAGTGCAGTTGGCAAAAACATTGTTTCCCATTTCGGTGACACTTTCCGGAATTCTGATACTTTCAATAGGGCATCCGCTAAAGGCATACCCACCAATGTAGGTCAAATTATCAGAAAGCTCAATACTGCTAAGATTACTACAACAGCTGAATACATAATCCCCGATACCAAGGACACTGTCCGGAATTACAATACTGCTCAGGGCATCACATTCATAAAATGCCAGCCTATCAATCACAGTAACACTGCTCGGAATCACAATACTACTCAGCTTTTCGCAGTCATTAAACAGTCCCTCTCTAATATACATAAGGTTATTAGAAAGTGTTATACTCTGAAGCCTTATACAACCGTCAAATGCCTTTGCTCCGATATCAGTGACACTATCCGGGATTACAATACTTTTCACGGAAGCCTCTGCCCAAAACGCCTCGTTACTGATTATTGTCACCGGAAGTCCCTCTATCTCTGACGGAATAACAACATCCGGCGTACTCTTTTTTAATCTTGCAATTATCACGTAATCACTAGGCACAACATATTCAAAATACTCCGGAGCAGTCCCTGACACAGTTGCCTCCGGCGTTTCTGTCACAGACGGTGCTTCTGTACTTTCCGGTATCAAAGTCGGTGCCATGGTCAATGTCGGTGTTGTTTCCTGTTCGCCGGCTGCAGAGGTCGGAGCCGGATTCTCACCTTCCGAATCTGACGAACACCCGATTGCAGACACCGTGAGCATAGCCATCAAAATCATCGTTACTATTTTTCTTTTATTCATAGATAGTCCCCCTAAAGAATATAATATACGATTATATACTATATTTATTCAAAAAACCATCCCAAACTTTTGTTCCGCTACCTACTCCGAAATTTTAAACTCCACCCAGTATTTCGCCGTATCAAAGTCCGCCGTCTCGCGAAAATCCATAAACTCCTTCTCCAACCGGTAAGTGCCTGCCGGAAGCTTTCCGTACAACCATTCCCAGGAAATCCGTGCTTCCAAGTCCTCGTCTCCCGCAAATCCGTATGCTATGCCGTTCCAGCACGCATTCTCGATTATGATTGGTACAGCCCTCCATGTTCCTTCCTCGAAAACAGACAGATGATAGGCCTCTCCCCATTGAATCCGCCCGGTTGGATTTCCTTCCTTTTGCCCGTACACAAGCGTCAGCCCGGTAGGCGTCACATCCAAGTCGGATCGTAGCCATGTCGTTC
>JAZUBD010000161.1:0-2978 GCA_045638305.1 Lachnospiraceae bacterium | reverse complement strand
ACATCATACTGCGGCAGGAAAATCCCCGCACTCTCATATCCTGCACGGTCGGAAAGACCGTGTCTTGTCAAATATAACATAAAACGCCTCCATGGAAAATCATAATAATCCCCCACAGTTTAGTATACCCCAGGCAACCGGAAATTGCAATACGAAGCTTCAAAATCTCTTAAATTTCTGTCTGACACGTCATGTCTCCGAGACCCATTATTTTATACGGTAATTCAAGTCGTTTTCCTTCGCATAAGTATGTCCGTAAGAATTTTCTTCCACTACCAGCACCGCATTGCATTCCGCAAATGCATTTTCACCGATACTTGTAACAGTCTTCGGAATCACAATTTCTTCTAACGCATCACAGGAAGCGAATGCCTCGGCCCCGATACTTTTTACACTTTCCGGCAAACAAACATAGGTCAATGTATCATTGTCATAGAATGCCCGCTCTCCGATAATTGCTACCGGTAAAATCAAATTCACCATATCCGGCAGAAGAATTTCCTTTTCTATACCACGATATCCCGTAACCACAATTTCATCGTCTACTGCCGTAAATGTAAAATCAATGGTCGGTGCCGGTAATAAGGTTTTTCTTCTCAATTCTTTCCCGCCGCAACCGCATAATAGGACCATCGCAAATAAAAAAATTCCCAATCTTGCTCGATTCATCTTTTTTCCTTTCCTACTTCTGTATTCCCTGGGTAAACATATAGCTTCCGATGCCCACCGCAATGGTCAGATTCAGAGAATCTACATCCGGCGTCTGCGGAATAATGATACTTTGTCCGTAGGAGGCAAATTCCTCCGGAAGACCTGTCGCTTCGTTTCCGAATACTAAGGAGAAAAGCTTCGGCTTCGGCACGTCGGATACGGTCAGTTGCCGCTCTCCGGTTAACATAAAGCAGAACACCTCATGGTCCGGGAACTCCTTACGATAGTCCGCAAAATCCTCATAATACTTGTGTCTCAGACGAAACAAGGCTCCCATAGATGCTCTGACGCTCTTTGGATGGAAGGAATCCACCCCCGGTGCGATGATTGCAATATCATAGATGCCCATAGCAGCCGCAGTCCGGAGAATCGTGCCGAGATTGCCCATATTACTGGGATTTACAAGTACAATATGCGGTGCATCCGCCTTTAATTCTTCTTCATACTTATCAAACACACCGATAACAAAGCAGTTCTCCTTATCAGAAAGTCTTGCAATCTGCTTGTCCGCAATAGTTACCGGAATATTGTGCTTTTTGCATAATTCGTCAATGGTCGCCTTTTCCGGGAAGGTAGAATGCACCAGTACCTCCCGTACCGTCTGCGGACGACATTTTAACAATTCGATGGTAGGGAATGCTCCTAAGGTATAGGAATAGTCCACTCCCTTTTTGTATGGTTTAATCGGTTCCATTTATACCTCCCGGCAGCTTCCTGCAAAACGCTTAAACTCTTCTATCATCTTTGCCTTCCATGCTTCATCGCCGCCGCTCTTTCTAAGAATCAGCTCACAACCAAGCAACTCATACTCACCAAGCTTCTTCAAATATGTAATACGATACTTCTTCGGGGTATCAAATAAATAAGCATGGGTAAATACCGGATGCTCTACCGTCATAAGCTTGGAGCGGGTCGGCGCACTGTCATAACGGGTATAAGCTGCTTTCGCCCGGCTCTCCTTAATCTCGCAGTCAAACTCTCCCGCAATGGAAAATACAAACATGACATCGCGCTCATAATTAATCTCTCTGCCGAATCCATAGGCTTGATGGATTTCTGCCGCATGACAATTTCCTTCATCAATAAAGCCCTCATCCTTCGGAATCAGGTAAGAATAAGTTTTCTCATCCAAACCGGAAAACTCGCCTCTCGGACCGTCCTCTGCAGGAACAGTCAGAGCACACTCGGCATCTACGGTTTCAAGTGCCGCCGCAGTCTCTGTATTTGCCGGCCGGGAACCCGTTGCCGTAGTTGTATTTATTGTGGATGCCGAAGAGTCTCCGGATGTTGTCTGCGTAGATCCGGTTGATTCATCCTCCTGCAGAAGCTGCGCCTTTAACTCTCTTCCGGCTTTTTTAAGCTCTTCGCCCACATTGCTGTCCATCAAATCGTCACAGACATCCTTTAAGCCCTTTAAAAAGTTTTTAAACATACGATATATTTCCTCCTAACGTAATCTGATTTTGATTCTCTTTTGTTCCTTAGTAGTTCGCCAATACGTTCATTCTCAAGTATAGCATATTTTTGTAGTAAAAAAAAGTGCAGTTTCTTAAAAATCAGAAAAGGACTTTGCTTAAACTCATGCAAAGTCCTTCTTTCCTAATCCACCAATTCCTTCTTAATCAGTTCCACCATAATACTTGTATTGAGCCGGAACGCATTCACCGGATAGGTCGGTATTACGTTGTCCTTGTAGAACCGCTCCTTGTAGTACTCTATGCCGTCCTCCACCGTACCGCCGGCTTTGTAAAGCTCCACAATCTTTTCTGCCGTATCCCGGAATACCCACTCCGCATTTGTAAGAAAACGCTGTGTTTCTGCCTTGTCCACCACACCGTAATGCGGCAAAAGCATGTAGTCGATATCCATAGCCTTTACTTTTTCAAAAGCATCCAGAGACATCTGATAGCCCACCAAAAAGAACGGCAGATACGTATCGTTTCCGAAATAAACACCTAAAGTCTCGGAACCGAGCAAAAGCTTCTTTTCCTGCAAATAAAAAGCAATGGAATCCTTCGTGTGCCCCGGAAGGCTGACCACCGTAAAGGTCATATCGCCACATTTTACGGTATCCCCGTCGTTTACGGTCACGTCCACCCGAAGCTCGTCTATCAAATCCTCGTACTCCGTCACCCCGCAGGTTTCCGCATATTTACGATCCAAATCCCGCATAACGGCCCGGGCCGTCGGCTTTGCAAAAATCTTGGCAGCGTATTCTCCAGCCACCACCGTAGCCTCCGGATAATACTTTGATACATAGGGTGCCC
>JAZUBD010000160.1:0-2373 GCA_045638305.1 Lachnospiraceae bacterium | reverse complement strand
GACCTATGAGAAGCATCACGGGATTGTCATCAGCAATGAAGCGGTAAAGGCTGCGGTGAAGCTGTCCGAGCGTTATATTAATGACCGCTTTTTACCGGATAAAGCAATCGACGTGCTGGATGAGGCTGCTTCTAAGCTTCGCTTGACGGAGTTTACGGCGGCGCCGGCAGAGAAGGATAAAAGAAAACAACTGGCAGAGCTTCAGGCAGAGAAGGAGCGTTTGTTGTTATCCGGTGACAGTGAAGGCGCCATTGCGGTAGCAGCGAAGCAAAAGCGCTTGAAGATTCGCTTGGAAGCGCAGGAGACGGAAGAGACGGAAGAGAAGGTCCTGCCGGTGCTTCATGAGGATATGATTGCGGATGTGATTTCCGCATGGACGAAGGTTCCGTTAGCTAAGCTTTGCGAGGAAGAGAGCGAGCGGCTCTTGAAGCTTCCGGAGATTTTACGTAAGCGTGTCATCGGGCAGGAGGATGCGGTGCTGGCAGTGGCCAGAGCCATTCGTCGTGCCCGTGTGGGTTTGCAGAATCCGCAACGCCCGATTGGTTCCTTCTTATTCCTGGGACCGACCGGTGTCGGTAAAACGGAGTTGTCCAAGGCTCTTGCGGAGGCGGTATTCGGAAAAGAAGATGCCCTGATTCGTGTGGATATGTCCGAGTACATGGAAAAGCATAGTGTGTCGAAGATGATCGGTTCCCCGCCGGGGTATGTGGGCCATGATGAGGGCGGTCAGTTAAGTGAGCAGATTCGTAGGAATCCGTACTCTGTGGTGCTTTTTGATGAATTGGAAAAGGCACATCCGGATGTGTTTAATATTTTGCTTCAGGTACTGGAGGACGGTCATGTTACGGACGCCCAAGGCAGACGGGTCAGCTTTAAGAATACGATTATTATTATGACCTCCAATACCGGTGCCGGCCGGATTATGGAGCCGAAGAATCTGGGCTTTTTAAATAAGCCGGATGAGACGGCGGATTACGAGCGGATGCGCAGTGCGGTGATGGAGGAGGTAAAACACAATTTCAAACCGGAGTTCATCAATCGTATTGACGAAACCATTGTATTTAAGCCACTGGGCGCGGAGGCTTTAAAGGAAATCGCGGGCCTTCAGGTAGCAGAGGTGGTAAAGCGTTGCAAGGAGCAGCTTACCATTACCTTAAAGCCGGATACCGCCGTTGCGGAGTTCATTGTAAAGAAGGGCTCTGACGAAAAGTACGGTGCAAGACCGATTCGTCGTGCGGTACAGGTACATCTGGAGGATATGCTGGCAGAGGAGATTTTAAGCGGCAAAATCGAAAGCGGTGATACGGTGGCACTTTCGGTTCAGTCAAAGGATGCAACACAGGAGGCTCTTTATCTGCGCAGAATCAGGAAAGCAAAGAAAATGTAAAGGATTTGTTAGCTTTTTATGAATCTGTGAAAATTTGTGGAAAATCAGCGGAAGTTGTGCTATACTGATATTGTAACAAATAACAGATGGACGGCTGTTACAGGAGGATAAAGAAATGGCAGAATTGATTTATGTTCAGGATAACGGAAAGCTTGCGTTCGGAGATTATACGCTGGCAGCAAAGGCGAAGGCCGACGGTTTTGAGTTTGGCGGGGATTTGTATAAAGTGAAGACGTTCCAGGAGATTACGAAGCTGGAGCGCAACGGCATGTTCGCCTACGAGTCGGTACCGGGTACGGATGTAACCGAGTTTTCCGCAAACGATAAAGAAGTTACGATGACCGTGGAAGGCACCACCGATACCCAGGTGGCATTGGGCCTTGAGGCTGAGACCGAGTATAAGCTCTATATCGACGGTACCAACATCGGTAAGATGAAGACGAATCTCGGCGGCAAACTTGTATTCAGCCTGGAGCTTACGGCGGGAAGAAGTTCCGAGGTACGTGTAGTAAAGCAGTAAGGTATGCGGGGGAGTTATGGCAAAAGGGAAAGCAGTATTTTTTTGTAAAGAATGTGGAATGGAATCGCCGAAATGGCTCGGACAGTGTCCGGGCTGTAAGGCGTGGAATTCTTTGGTGGAAGCGCCGCAAGCAGGGAAAGTGAAGTCTGCTTACGGCGTTTCGTCGTTATCTGCGGCAGAGCCGGTGCTTCTGTCCGAGGTAGACACCGGGGAAGAAGAGCGGATGGTTACCGGCATCGGGGAACTGGACCGGGTGCTGGGCGGCGGTATCGTGGTAGGTTCTCTTGTTTTGGTGGGCGGTGACCCGGGGATCGGTAAGTCGACGCTACTGCTGCAGATGTGTTATGCACTGGCACAGAAGGAACGGAAGGTGCTGTATGTGTCAGGCGAGGAGTCTATCCGCCAGATTCGGATGCGGGCGGACCGTTTGCAGGTGACGGACGGCAGTACGCTTTTGCTGGCGGAG
>JAZUBD010000159.1:0-5878 GCA_045638305.1 Lachnospiraceae bacterium | reverse complement strand
CAGTTCCTTAAGCGGCAACAGCTCCAATGCCTTTACATTCACCGCCCTGGCCGCTGCCTTTAAGTCAAGCTCCGCCTCAATCGGAACCACAAACACATAGTATGCCTTGCTCTTTGCCACCGTCACCAGCGTCTTAAACACCAGCTTATGATCCAGTCCCAGCGTATCCGCCGTAGTAATACCATCTACAAATTCATCGCACTCATAGGACTGCATCTCGTAAGAAATCTTAAGCGAATCCAGGATTCGCATTGCATTTGTTTTTACTGCTTTTTCCTTTGCCATAACAATTACTCTCTTCTCATTCTAATTTTATGCTACTCCGCAATTTCGTACTGGAACATCTCATATTTCAACTTTGTTCCTACATCGATTCCATCCGGTAAAAGCGCACGGGCCACCAGCTTCACATCCTCCGTTGTAATATCTGTACGCTTTAAATTCGCATAGTCGCCATCAATGCTGTCCACAATATAATAATAGGTTTCCATCTATATTTCTCCTTCTCTATTTCTTAAAAGACTTCATCCGTTCCGGAAAGGTCTTTTCCACATAGGCATGCTCTTTCATTCCCACACATTCCGGCCCCTCAAAATCCATTTCGATAATATACGGCATCCAGTCCACTATCCGCAGAAAATCTTCGCAGTTAAACTTTGGGTTATAGTAATTCAAAATCGAACTCAGCGCAGTTCCGTGAGTTCCGATCACAATATTTTTTCCTTCATTCGCCGCTAAAACGTCCCGCAGAGCCGCCATATTCCGTTCCTGCACCATGCCAAAGGACTCGCCGCCCTCTTCATGGAAGGAAAAATCCGCCCAACGCATTTTAAGCACGTTTCCTGAAGAGTTGCCTTCATTTCCCTTCTCTCGCTCCCGAAGTCGCTCATCTGTAAGGATGTCCTTTTCAAAAAAAGCTGCCGCCTCCTCAATGGTTGCCATACTTCTCACATACGGACTGCAATAAAACACATCAATATCTTTATCCATTAATGTTTCAAGCACAATCTTTCGATCCGCAAGTCCCTCCGCAGTCAGCGGTCTGGTGCGGTCATCCGCGTGGGCGTGTACCGGTTCCGCGTGGCGGACAAAGTATACTTTGGTCATCTTATTCTCCCCTTCCTTATGACCGTTTCCTATTCCTACTCTTCCGTCATTCATTCTAACACTGCACTATTCGAAAGTCAATATTCCGCCTTTTCCGGTTCAAAAGAATTCCTCTGCTTTCCCCAGCAAAAAAGAGGGCCTATTCCTGCCCTCTTCTCCAATCCGATTCTTCTTAACAATTTCCCTTTACCCACGCAATCACATACTCCGCCACTTCTTCCACAGCCTTTCCGCTGATATCAAAGGTTTCAAATACTGTATCTCCGTGCCGGTCATGAGTTTTAAAATACTCGTTATAGTCTACCGAGCCCTGAATCCAGTTCTCGTCGGTAATCCCTCTACCTTCCCTCATACGCTTTCTAAGAAGCTCCTCTTCACAGGTAAGAGCAAGAACTTTGATATCAGAAAAGAACCGTCTGCAATACTGATGGTGTAGCTTGTCCAGATTTCCCGCCATGGTCCAAAGCACCGGTCGTCCGCTCTGCATAATATTCATGGAAAGCTGTTCAATCAAATTCAAACGACTCTCAAAATCTTCATTGGCTTCCGACTTCATATAACCGCAGAAAATATCCGCATCCAGCACCACAAAATCTACTTTCTTCTGCTGAATCATCTGGGCTGTGGTGGTCTTTCCCACTCCGCTGCAACCGGTCAGAATAAAGAGAGGCAGAGACACCATCTCCCAACTATGCCCGCACTTCGGACATTTCACCGTGGTTCCGTCAACAATCTTATCCCACTCATAATTTCCACACTTAATACACTGTCCAATCATTTGTTATCCTCCAAAATTTTCTCTACTGTTTTTTTGTTCTCTTCTCCGGTGGTCCACACCGCTGCCCAGACACGTTCTACACCGAGCTGACGATAAGTTTCCAAACGATGTCTGCCGTCATTCACATGGAACTGTCCGTAGACATAGTCCACAATAAGAGGCGGCGCATCCCAACCGTCTGCTAAGCTTTCCTTCATCTTATCCACCACATAGAAAAAGTACCGTATCGCATTCTCCTCATGCAAATACTCCGGTGTTCCTGACTTTACATCCGCAAGCAATGAAATCGGTATTTCCCGAAGTCCGAAATAATGCCGTTCCTCCAACAAAAGTCCATCCGCAAGGGCAAGATTCTTTCCGTCCGCCCGCAAAAAATCCTGCATCCACGCATCTATCCTTCCGTCTTTATCATATTGTTTTGCCAAAGATAATGTCCCATAAATCATAATGTCCCCTTTCTCTGCCGTACCACTTCATATATCATGATGGATGCCGCACAGCTGACATTAAACGAAGACGCTGTACTGGATTCCGCCATCGGTATCGTACAAAGTTCATCACACAATTCCTTATAGGCGTAACTCAGTCCCTTGGTTTCATTCCCGATGAAAAGTAATAACGGAGACGTCAAATCCAGCTCGTAGATTGCCTTCTGCTGATGTGCTGTGGAACCGAACATCCGAAATGTTCCGTAGGTCGCTTTCATGCGATTTATCATTTCGTACAATATCTCTTGTTCCGCAATCCGAACCACCGGTAACGAGAAAAAAGAGCCCATGGAAGCCGCAATCACCTCCGGGTCATACAAATCCACTGCATGTCCGGTAATAATCAGAGTCTCCACACCAAGTGCATCACAAGAACGTATCATCGTCCCGAGATTTCCTTTGTTGGACGGACGGTCAAACAACACCAGAAAAGGATTGGCCGAAAACTTCATCTGCGTAGGTACAATGTCTTTCATTGCTACAATCGCCATCAGCTCTGAAGTATCTTCCTTACTGCTGAGCTCCCTCATAAGTTCCTGCGAAAACTGATAATTTTCCTTCGTTTTCACCGTCACCAGCAGCTCCTTTGCCCAATCGGACAACTTCCCATCTCCGCACAAAAAGGAGATTATCTGCCAGCCGTTTTTCACTGCTTCGTTGATATTTCGAACTCCTTCCACCACGAACTCTCTATATCGGTTTCTCTTGGTCCGATTTGTCTTTAATACCTGAATATGCTGAAATATGTTATTTCTTACCGTAATCCTTGTCATTGTCGTGATACCGCCTTTGTCGTATAAACTATGACACAGAAAGCCCGACAGAACCTTCTGTGTCATAAGATTGTATCACACAATGACATTCGGATTTATACCGACTTTACTTTAAAACAAACTCGGTATACGGCGCATACCTCTTTACAAAATCATCATAATCACTTTCCTTTGTAGTCCACATGATAACCGGAAAGTAAGTAACTCCTTCTCGTACCAATGCCTCAAACAGCGGATTATCACAGTTAATTTCAAACGAACTATCCGCATAACCTATAATAATCGGCGGTAGCATCTGTTGCGCCCTAATCTTCTCCTGCCATGCAGAAACTCTGGATTCAAAAACCTCCGGATGCATTTTCCATTTCATACCTTCCTCCGGACCGGTATTCCTTTCAAACATCTTTAATGGCATTGCCATAGGTCCCAGAAAAAAACGGTCCTCTTCGTACAAACCTTCGGAAAAGGAATAGTGCTTTCTCTCAAAAATAAGATAAGTGTGAATCCATTCCTCTAACAATCCGTTGTCGTTATACTCTTTGGCAGATTGCACTCCCGGTGTAAACTTTAGCTCATCTCTACCCTGCTTCTCATACACGATTTTTTTCACGGTTTCTCTTGACAAAGAATACTCTTTAGCCAGCTCCTCCACCGACACACCATACAAATATTTATTCTGCAGCATTCGGTTCCGCTTTCTGTAATACTGCTTCTGCCCCGATCCTTCGCCCCACGTTTTCTCTTTTTCTTCTGCAAGAGGAACATAGAGCAGATTACCTCCGGCATACTTTTGAATTTCTTTAAATAACTCTGCCGGAAGTACTTCTTTCGCGTTTAAGTAATTCATCTGTTGTTCTCACTTCTTTCTATTATTACAAAATAGATAAACTATTATTTTCTCAATACCTTATCACATAATAAATCACATACACCCAATTCAGCAAACCATGAAAGATTGCCCAACCGATGGATTGCATTCCGCAATTTGCGGTTGATTTATTACAGCATACGAATCAAAGCCAACACCAACAAATGCACCGGATAAAATCCGTAATACGCATACTTTATCACCTTATTATACGGCCCCTGTTTTCCATGATACAGCCAAATCGGTATCAATGCCAGCATTGCAAAGCCTTGTCGAACAATATTCTTCGTATGTCCGAATACTTCCACCTCGTAATAGAAACCGCTCAACACTTCTACATTAAGGTAGTACAGGCAAAGTAATTGTCCCACGAAATGCCACCACTTCCGACCACGGAAGAAGTAGAACACAAGCACCGTCAATACACCGGCATGATTATAATCCACAAAAGTGACCAGACCCAGTACAAATGCCAGGCATAAGGTTCCGACACATGTTAGAATCCGGAGCCACAACTTCTCCTTTTTCTTTGCTTTCTCATTCAGCCAAATCAGGAATACCGCAATTAAAAAAGTCCACAACACATTTTGGTGGATCGGGTAAAACAAACTGCTTCCCATGACCAGATTGAACGGAAGTTCCGAAAGCACCGCAAACAAGGCCAGTCGTCCCACGTACTTTTTTAATGAACGGGTATGGAAGTATCCTTCCACAATCATGAATGCAAAAATCGGAAACGCAATTCGTCCCACACAGGTCATCCAATCATTTCCCGGTATTACCGTAGCCCAAAGATGGTCACACAGCATAAATACCATTGCCAGAATATGTAATGTCATAGATGAAATCTCTAATTTTGACTCACGCTCCATTTTTAATACCTCCCGTCTCTCCGATATGCATCCGGCATGTATTTCCCGCTTTCTAACAAACTCCCTTCATAAGAAGAATCCTTCGTTCAATCTCCCGAATCACCTGTATAAACTCCTCATCCGACTTTCCTGTCGGGTCTTCTAATCCCCAGTTTTCATCAAAGTCTCGTCCGATAAAAGGACATCTCACATTGCATCCCATGGAAATGGCAATATCCGGTTTCGGAATGTCCGTAATCAGTTTAGAATACTGGCTTTCCTCCATGTCAATATCGTACAGTTGTTTCATAAGGCGCACCGCATCCTGATTGATTTGCGGTTTCGTTTCCGTCCCTGCGGAATAACATACAAAGGAATCCCCTAAATACCTCTTTCCCAAGGCCTCCGCAATTTGGCTGCGGCAGGAATTATGTACGCAGATAAAGGCTATCTTTTTCTTATAAAACGGACACCGAATCCCGATACATTGCTGATTTTTCTCGCTGTACTCGCACTTTACCTCTGATTTCTCCAACACCACATCATAGTTCGCATTGATAAATTCAATCGCCTTGTAAAAGGCTAAAAAGGCATCCCGCTTACAGCACCGCGGTCCACCGACCTCTGCCAATGCGCCTAACGCCTTTGAAGTAAATATCATATGGGCTCCCCATGAGTCATCGGTAGATAACGGGCCGGTTCCATCGATAATCGACAACGCCGCGCCCATGGAGCTTACCGCTCCGCATACACCCCACTGCCCGCAGGTCGCTCCCGGCATCTGTAAGCCGCGACGCATCAATTCCTCCAGACTCTGCTGCAAATCAAATTTCCCTCCGGCATTATAAAAGGCCGTCAAAAGCGCCGCACCGTCTAAAATGTGATGCTCCGGTCCGTGGATTCTCACAAACTCCCTATTCGCAATTTTCTGAAATATCGCAATCGGATTTGTACTTTTCTCCTCCAAGCACATCGCAAGGATGTGTCTGCATCTTTCTTCCATCGAATACTCC
>JAZUBD010000158.1:0-7824 GCA_045638305.1 Lachnospiraceae bacterium | reverse complement strand
CTTCGGTACCGGCTCCAAGGAAGGTTCTCTTTACGAGTTAAACTATGCACTCTCCGTACAAAAGCCGGACGGCACCGCGGTTCACTACCAGCTCTCCGATTTGATTTCCTATTTTGACGGTTTCAAAAAGGACTCTAAGGTTGTGGTTCAGTTAAACCAGGGTGTGTACCAGTTGCTTTGTGCCAGCGATGAGGATATGACCGCATATCTGGATGAGTTCTACGCAGCACATGTAACCGAAGCAAACGAGGAAACCGACGAACCGGGATTTCTGGTTTTGGGCGAACGTCGTACCTTTACCCCGCAACCGCAGTCTTCCTTCTGTATTATGGATCAGTCCACCGGGCAGGTCATAGCTCTCGTGGGCGGCCGTGGCGAAAAGACCGGTAGCCGTACGTTAAACCGTGCCACTACCACCACCCGTGCGGTAGGTTCCACCTTTAAGGTGCTTGCTTCCTTCCTGCCGGCTATCGACAGCGCAGGCATGACACTGACCACTCCGATTGACGATACTCCGTACTATTATCCGAATTCCCAGAAAGAAGTTATTAACTGGTGGGCAAAAGGCAATCAGGAGTTTTTCAACGGTCCGTTCTACGGATTAAACACCATTCGTCGCGGTATCTCCTACTCCATGAATGTAGTTGCCGTAAAAACAATGGAAAGAGTTACCCCTCAGATTTCCTTTAATTATTTAAAGAAGCTTGGCTTCTCCACATTAGTTGACTCCCGTTATGATGAATCTACCGGCCAAACCTTCTCGGATATCAACCTTTCCCTGGCTTTGGGCGGTCTGACCGACGGTGTTACCAATCTGGAGCTGACAGCAGCATATGCAACCATCGCGAACAACGGCATTTACAACAAGCCGTATTTATACACAAAGGTTTTGGACCATGAAGGCAGAGTGATTCTTTCCAACGAACCGCAATCCTCCCAGGTTATCAAAACCTCCACCTCCTATCTTTTGACCAGTGCCATGCAAGATACCGTTTCCGGCGGCACCGGCGTAGGTACCGGTAGCAGATTACGCTTCAAGGAATATAAAATGCCGGTAGCAGGTAAAACCGGAACCGCAGCCAACAATAATGACCTTTGGTTCTGCGGCTACACTCCGTACTATACCGCATCCATCTGGTCCGGCTTTGACAACAACTTTTCTCAGATTAACCAGTCCTATCAGCAGGATATGTGGCGTACGATTATGGAACGCATCCATGCAGAGAAACAACTTCCTTATAAGGAGTTTACCATCCCGGATTCCGTTGTTACCGCAAAGATTTGTACCAAATCCGGAAAACTGGCTGTAGACGGTGTCTGCGACCATGCAGAGGGTGGTTCTACCGTTCGTACCGAGTACTTTGCCAAGGGTACGGTGCCGTTAGAAAAGTGTGATGTTCACATCAAGGCTTCCGTCTGCTGGTTAACCGAAAAGCTGGCAGGACCAAACTGTCCGGCGGAAGATGTGGTTGAAAAGGTACTTCTCGTAAAGACCGAGCCGGAGCTTTTGGACTGGGAAGGAAATGTCATTGAATACACCACTACCGATACTCCGAATCTTCTCCCGACCGGTGAAGATGCCATCTGCTATATTCATAACGAGTTTATCGTTACTCCGGACCCATTTAACCCGGATGTAACTCCGGATCCGTTGAATCCGATAGACCCGAACGGCACACAGACGCCGACACCTGGTTACCCGCTTCCGGGTGACGGCACTACGGAAACACCGGATGTCAACCAACCTCCGGTTCCGACTCCCACAAGCGCACCTGTAATTTTTCAATAATCCCAAAGGAGACTACCGATGAATCCGATTGCAAGCTTTACTATTAACCATTTGACT
Organism: Lachnospiraceae bacterium; assembly: GCA_045638305.1. GTDB lineage: Bacteria > Bacillota > Clostridia > Lachnospirales > Lachnospiraceae > SIG307. The sequence goes on along the minus strand of JAZUBD010000158.1, from coordinate 5,978 downwards.
TTATTACCGGGTGTTTACGTATCCCGCAAAGATGCGGTAGGCGACTCTGTGGTAACCACCTTTGATTTACGTGTTACCAGACCGAACGCGGAACCGGTTATGAATACCGCAGAAGTACACACCATGGAGCATCTGGCGGCTACATTCCTTCGCAACCACGCAGAATTCGGTTCCCGTATCGTCTACTTCGGACCGATGGGATGCCGCACCGGCTTCTACCTCCTGCTTGCGGGAGACTACGAATCCGCAGATATCCTTCCGCTCCTTCGTGAGTTGTTCACCTTTATCCGTGACTACAACGATACCGTTCCGGGAGCTTCTGCCATCGAATGCGGCAACTATCTGGACATGAACCTTCCGATGGCAAACTATTACGGAAAGAAATATCTGGATGTGTTGGAGAATATTACACCTGACAGAATGGTATATCCGAATTAATTGATTTACCCTAATATAAAAAACGGGCTACTCGCATCTTATCCAATACGAGTAACCCGTTTTCTTATTCTCCGAACGCGGTTATCTTACTCTCATATTTCCCCACACGTGTACAAAATGTATAATCAAAAAAACACATCCGCTAATCGTAAGCAATATATTATTTCTCCACAACCCAATGAACGCATAATATAACGGAGGAAGAACAACGATAAAGAACATCATTATCGCAAGACTCTGATGACCTGCAAAATAGAGTAGCCAGCCACCGAAATTCAATAATATAATTCCGACAACGATACAGAAAAGCAACAACTCTTTTCCGGATTTCACTGAAAAAAGCTTTACATCATCACGTACAATAAATATCATGAATACAATGCACAATGAACCGATTACTTTCTCGCACACATTTAAAACCATTGATGACTCTTGCATATTCATGATTGGGTTGGTCTCAAGATTAAATAGTGGCATTACCATATACGGAATTTCCTGAATCACAAATAAAAGCAGACCCCATATCCAAAATCCCAAATACTGATTATCAAAAAGCTTTATCCATTTTACCATTACTAACCTCTCTAAACTTCCTACTCTCACATTCCAACTTACTCTTCTTCCGGCGTATTGAACTCCACATTCACCGAACCACTGCCGGAATCAATCAAAATCTCACCCTTTACATTCATACCGTAGCTTCCGTCATCCACCTTCTTGCCATTAATACGGAAGGTCCCGGAACCGCACTCCGCCTTCACCTTATAGTCTTCTTCCTTTCCGTCCAGGCGAAGGGTAAGGGTACCGCTACCGGTCTCAAACTCACACGTTCCGGTCAATACGCCCACATAGGAAACCCTGCCGGAACCGGTATCTACCTCTGCATCCCTTGCCTCTACGTTATCCATGTGCACTCCACCGGAACCGGTATTTAGAAGAAGCTTGCCCAAAGCGGAAGCATCTATCGCCACGCCGCCGGAACCGCTGTTTATCTCCGTTTCCGACAGTCTCGCACCTGCAAGCGTCACCATGCCGGAACCACTGTCCACATACAGTCGGTCTGCATCCACATTCTCCAGAATTACTCTGCCGGAACCGCTGTCGATACTAAGATTCTCAAGCATAATAAAATTTTCCGTCATAAGATCCTTCACCGTTACCTCACCGGAACCGCTCTTAATCTCGATTTTTTCCATAGAAAGCTCTGCCGGAATCGTTACCACAACCTTTTCTTGCTCCGAAATGTCATCAAACCAGAAACCGATTTTAATCTCCGGTCTGTCCTGCACAATACTGAATCTTCCGTTGTTCTGACGAATCTCATAGTCCTCGGTCACATCCACCGCTTCTATGGAAAGCTCATCTCCCGGCTGTACCACGATTTCCGCACTGCAATCCACCAGAATCGAGGTGATTCCGAGCTCTCTCGCTTCCTCTAAGGTATACTCTTCAGACAAATTGATACGTTCTTTATCACCTTCCAACAGGAAATTTACTCCCGCAATCCCTGTAGTCACTCCCACTACCACAGAAATAATCGTTCCCAAAATCACCACCGACAAAAACACAGCAAATGCCATGGCACAATACTTAATTACCTTTTGTAATCCGTTCATTTAATATCCACTCCTCCAAACATACATAATGCATTGACATACAGCACCGGACCGCCGCTCTGACTGCTCACATGGCTTTTCGCTCCGCCGAACAATTCCGTGCGCTTTACCTTGACATTAACTCCCGCCGGTACCTTAATATCGATTCCTCCGAAAATGGCAGAAGCCTCAATCACCGCACCGTCCTCTACGGTTACACCGGTCAAATCCAAATCCAGACCGCCGAAGACCGCATCCGCCTCACAGCCCGTAAACGGAGAATCTGTGGCTGTCACTACATTTCCTGCGAAGGTGGCCGAATATCCTTCGGTACCGTTATAATGCCGCTTCGTTCCTCCCAACAAGCTTCGCAGCAAGATACTGACTCCTATCACCAAAAAGATGGCCGGAACCAAAAGCTTTCCCAATGTTCCTCTCTCGATGACATCATTCCGCTCCAACAAAAGAAGCACACCGCACAGCATGAAAATGGAATTCACCGGTCGGATACCATTTTTAATCATGCTCACGAAGCTCGGAAAAATAATAAGTAATGTCCACCACCCCGGAAACAACACCGGAACATCCCAAAAGCCCATGACCTTTCCGAACACAAAGACGCCGATGGCAATCCACACCAAGCCCCATAAAACATTCGCCAGTTTTTCTCTCATAAACAATCCCCTTTCACTGTTCTCTGACTTGTCTTTATTTTACATCACACCCCCTCGAAGTGCAAGTTAGAAGGTAATTAAGGTTTTCTAATGAAATTTTAATGTTCGCGTTAGCAACGAGCCATAAAAAAGGACACAAGAACCCCGGGGAGAACTTCATGTTCTCAACCGGGGTTCTTTGGTTCTTATTCGCGGCGACTGCCGCGACCGAGGGAATGCGCAGCATTCTCGAGGTTGGCTCGTTGCCGGATATAGAAAACGGGATGTCTTTATAGGCATCCCGTTTCATTCATAACCTTATGCAAGCTTAGCCTTTGCAACTTCAACCAATGCGGTGAAACCTTCCGGATCATTGATAGCCATCTCGGAAAGCATCTTTCTGTTAACCTCAACCTCAGCTAACTTCAAACCGTACATGAACTTGCTGTAGGAAAGACCGTTCATTCTTGCTGCTGCATTGATACGAGCAATCCATAACTGTCTGAACTGTCTCTTTCTTTCCTTTCTACCTGCGAAAGAAGAAGTGAGAGCTCTCATAACAGACTGCTTTGCAATTCTGTACTGCTTACTTCTGGCACCTCTGTAACCCTTAGCCAGCTTTAATACTCTATTATGTCTCTTTTTTGCGTTTAAACCGCCTTTAATTCTTGCCATTCTGTTTTGCCTCCTTTACACCAAATCTTAGAGATAAGGTAAAATCTTCTTCATATTCTTTTCGTTCGTCTTGTCGGTCATGGTAGCTTTTCTTAAATCTCTCTTCGTCTTAGAAGACTTCTTGGTTAAGATATGCTGCTTACCGGTCTTCATTCTCTTTAACTTACCGGTACCCGTCATTGTAAAACGCTTTGCTGCTGCCTTATTGGTCTTTAACTTCGGCATGGTGAATCCTCCTTCATGGTACGGCAAACGCCGTAATAATAATTATCTGTCTGAAGCACAATACTGTGCGTTCATGCATCTTTTACCGCTTCTCGGCAAGCACCATAATCATGCTTCTGCCTTCTAACTTAGCCGGCTTTTCCACTACGGCAACATCGGAAAGCTTCTCAAAGAAGGAATCCAACACTTCCTTACCGGTTGCCATATGTGCCATCTCACGACCGCGGAAACGAAGTGCAACCTTTACCTTATTGCCCTTCTCCACGAACTTGCGTGCCTGATTTGCCTTGGTGGTCAAATCGTTCACATCAATATTCGGAGACAGATGAATCTCTTTTACTTCGGTTACTTTCTGCTTTTTCTTAGCTTCCTTCTCACGTCTTGCCTGCTCGTAACGGTACTTACCGTAATCGACAATCTTGCATACCGGCGGCTTTGCGGTCGGCGCAATCTTAACAAGGTCAAGACCGGCTTCCTTCGCCATCTTCAATGCGTCCTTTGCAGACATGATACCAAGCTGTTCGCCGTATTCACCAACCAGACAGGTCTCTTTGTCTCTGATTTGCTCGTTCAACATTAACTCGCTAATGGTTTTGTACCTCCGTAATATAGTATGAGATAGTTTGTTTCGTGTAGCCTCCGCACTTTATTCTTATATACATAGAAAGGCGGATAATCACAGATTATCCGCCTAATAATCCCGTCCTCGGGAAATCATCTTAACCAGACCTTTTTGCGGTACAATGTACGCGGAAGGTGAGAGCGGATACTCTGCTTTTGCTTACACAGCTCTTAGAGTATACCACGCTCTGATTGAGATGTCAAGAAGTTTTTTTAATATTTCGCAACACGTCGCAAAAATGAACTATTGCGGCATGCACAGATTGAATGTTGTAACTCCGGCAAACTGAAAGTTTCTGTTGTACTCAAATAATCAATAACACTGATTCTAATGTGTTATATTATAGATAATTTTGCCTATGTCCTCGCCTATGTTTTGACCCTCAAACCACACAAGTAAAATCGCAATAGCACAAATTACCACTGCCACCACAGCGTTCTTAGCCCTCTGTTCTTTACGTTTCATTTCAATAAGATTTTTCTCTGCAATCTCTCTATATTCGCCCATAATGATACGTTCCCCTGCGTACCGCTTCCCGACACGCAGGGAGTTTTCATTTAATCAATTTTTCCGATAAAACGGTAGTTACATCATGACTATCCCCACATAATACGAAAGCAAGGTAAAAAAATTATTGAAATTAAAGTAAGTATGTGTTTTATGCGTTTCTTTAAATGTGTCATTTTTTTTAATTTTAGGATAATTAGAACAGATGACGCTGCACCTATTCCAACCATAGATACGACTACACTGATACATTCGCTTCCAGTAGTCAAAACTATAATGGAACATATCCCCAAGCCCAATGGCATTATTGGATAATACCACAGTAATACACTAGCCGGTATTACCCAGTATTTTTTTACCATATCAACAAGTTTATCCTTCATAAGTCCTCCTAATCTACCCAATATGAAAAAGAATGTGGACTTGTATACAACAAACTGTATTCCTCCAACCAACACGTAATACCATGATTAGCACCTAATGAAGCTTCAAAGTTTTCGCACTGTTACCCCCCCGATCTACAGAAATTCTCCGGTTTGTCATAAATTATCTCCTTTGCTCCTTCACAAACCGCTCCGCCCTCTCATACACTTCCACATATTCACTCAAACCACACTCACAAAAAAACACTTGCATTTTCTGCATCTTTTCAATCATTTTTTCTTGCGAACATTCCTCTCTGAAACTTTCATCCTCATATAAATCATTTTCGCACCATCTGTATTCCATCCAGAACTTCCCTTGTTTATCCATACTCCATTTCCACCATTCACATGGTCCAACACACAACTGCAATACCAATTCTATTTCTCCGTCCTCGTTTGGTATCATATTAGGCTTTATATAATTCCATGGGCCCACAAATACTGAATTATTGAGTACTTTTATCTCTTGTTCATTCATGTCAGACCTCCGTAAACTTCAAATTTTCACGCGCCTTTCTTCTCTTCATAAAGCCAAACGAAACGCAAAAGGCCGGAAACCGTTATATTTCCAGCCTCTCATTTCTTATTCTACCATTCCCTCATTTTTCTGTCAAACCGTCACTTCCACTCCCCCGACAGGTCTGATTCGAAATACATAGCAGGATTCTTCACCAAACACTCGCTCCATTTCCTTCACATACTCCTCTGCCAGCGCTAGCGGCACAAAGGCCTGTATGGTCCCGGCAAATCCACCGCCGTGGACACGTACCGCGCCCTTTCCCGCAAGGATACGCTTGCTTACCATCACACCGAGAGGGATGGCTTGTTCCGTCGGTGC
>JAZUBD010000157.1:0-5345 GCA_045638305.1 Lachnospiraceae bacterium | reverse complement strand
GAAAATCCACTTTCTAATAGTTCATCACAAAATTCCTGAAAACAAGTAATCATTTTTCCACCTGCAACATTCCTTCTCTACTGTTTTTCCGGATTCGGACAAGTAATAATCCATGTATAACCGAACCGATCCTTTGTAAGCGAACCACAACCTCCGTCATCCGGTGCAGGATGTGGCTTCAACGGCGAAATCACGGTTCCCCCTTCTGCTAATGCAGACATCGCATGCAACGCTTCTTCCTTAGAACCCATATGAATCATCAACTTTATATCTGTATTCACGCCTGTACCGTCAAAGGAGTCTCCGGCAGCCATGCGAGTACTGCCCAGTGAAAACTCCACGTGCATTACCTTCCCGACTTGCTCCGGTGTCACATTGAATGTCTCCTCTGACCACCGGGACATATAATAAATCTCCCCGCCAAAGACTTTCATATAAGCACTCACTGCTTCTTCACAGTTGCCTCGGAATGACAAATATGTAATTACTTCAATTTTCTTCTCCATCTATCTTTTCCCCCATAAATCTTTCCGGACCTTTGCCGAAATTCACGTTCCGGATTGCTTGCAGAATCTCTTCCTTTCTCGCATCGGCATCCGGCAAATCACACACTACATCATTCAGATCATACGGACCGTTTCTAAAATGTCCTACAACTGCGCCATGGAACTCCCCATCAATCAGAAGATACTGAAGCGGTTCATGGTCGTATTCTAAATGTTCGTACAAAGACTTGAACTGCTCCTTCAGGACAGGCTCATTTGATTTGTACAAAAAATCATTCCGGTGCACTGCATAGACAAAGTGTAACGACACCGGCTCATAATGTGCAAGAAGTGCAGCATCTTCCTTTAACAAAAATGCTCCCTCGTTCTCCACCAGCACATTTTCCGCAAGAAGCTCCGTAACTGCCACTTTGATTTCTTTCTCCGGCAACTTATAATAAGACTTTGCCATAGCGATATCAAACACCACATGACGATATGCAAAACGACGCAGTACCACTTTCAAAGCGTCTATTCTGCTGTGTTTCGCCAGATTACAATCCGGGAACATTTCTGTAAAGGTATACCAACCTCTGTCCCATTCTCCGTCGTATTGATCTTCATAAATCAGAAACGCTTCCTGCAGGCGATGCAGCACAGGCGTAATCTCCTTTACCAGATATCCGGTTTCCTCTTTTATCTGCTGGATGGTAATCGGTCCTGCATGTTCAATCAGGTGCAATATTTCTTCCTGAATATGTGTCAGCCTCGTTAACGGTTTCTGATATAAACCTGCAAACAGTTCCATCTCTTCGGGCATAATCCATCCAAGATTGCCACCGGTAAAACGGCCTTTTATCAGCTCACGTTTTAACTGTCGTTCCTGGTTAAACTCGATATCATCAAACGCCGCACGAAAGCTTAACACCGGCGGTTGTCCGAAACCGTTCCAGTACACATTCAATCCCGGCTGCATATCACGGTAAAGTTCTATGTATTCTTCTTCGCTTGCACCCTTCGCCAGGAACTGTCTCTCCATGCGAAGCGATACTATTTTTTTATCTATTATCCAGCGCTTACACTGTTCAATTCTTGCTCCCGGCGGATTATCTCCATGCTCCGGATCACAAGAATACTGACTCAGAAGTTCACAGGGAATCTGCGGACACTCACCACAATGTACATACCCTTTGCTCTGACAACATTCTGCTACCGGACAGGCACCATGAAACGGATTTCCGTTTGTCGCAATGCAGCCGCCGCAATGACTGGATTCTATGTATTCACAGCCTTCACAACGAAGACCACAACGTGTATCAATCATTAGCTTTCGTCTCCTTTCGATTAACCTCACGCTCTGCTGCTTCCTCTTTCCATCGTCTCAGCACTTCAAGAACCGAACCGTTCTCATCTCCGTATTCCGGGTCATACGCAAAGTCCGTCAGCTTCTGACATGGGAATTCCGCACATTCTCCGCAATGCATATGTCCACGTTCCATACAGCACAGCGCAAACTTACATTCTCCATGAAAGGGATACCCTTTTGATGCAAAGCATCCTTTGCACCCACATTTTTCTACAAACTCACAGCTTGAACAGATACAACCGCACATTGACTCTACCATCACGCTTCTCCTTCTTGTGTAGTTGTACCTATTTTACTTTTCCAAACACGACAACTGTATGTCATGTTTGCTTATGTAATGCGAGCATTTTTTCCAGCTCCGCTTTATAGAGAGCGCGAAACTCCTCCGGTCCTAACACCTGTACTCTGCTGCCGAACCCTAAGAACCAATCTAATGCCCGCTCATAAGACGAAAATCCCCACTCCGTATACAGCCGTCCGTCTTCTTGTACCGTAAAACATGTCGGACCATAGGACTCTACCAGACGATAGGTCTCCCCCGGTTCATAGATTGCCGGGATGATAATATCATCCGTCATGTTTTGTCCGAACTGCCGCTTCTCCTCCGGTATATCTCTCGGTTCAAAGCTCTCATCCAAGAGTTTCGGTTCCCACAGTCGCTGTAACTTGTACATGCGAAAATCATTCCGCTCCGGACAAAATCCAAACACATACCAGCTTGACCATTGATATACGATTAAAGCAGGCTCAATTACCTTGTCTTCCTCTCCCCGATTATAGTAATAATGGAAACTCACACACCGATTCTCTTTTATCGCCCGCTTGAACAAAGCAATCTTTTCCGACAAACTTCCGTGATAAAAGGATGCCAGATCAATCACAATATGCTCCGCAATCGGAAGTACCCCGCCGATTTTCCCACTGACACCGATCAGTTTTGGTTCACGGGATACGCTGTCTACTGATTTTACGCCCACCAGAATTGCTTCCAGCTCGTCCTCCGTAAACACCGTCGTATCCAATGCAAATCCTTCCATGAGGGAAATACCGCCATCAGCCCCCTGCGTTGTTACTATCGGAATTCCGGCACGGCAGATATCCTCTATGTCCCGGTTAATCGTACGCCGTGACACTTCAAATTTCTCCGCAAGGTACGGGGCGGTAACCTTGCCTTTCTGTTGCAGTGTTGTAATAATTCCGATTAGGCGGTCTATCTTCATGGCGGTACTCCTTTTCTTAGCTAATAGAAATATCCTTCTCTTTTCAAAAGCCTGACAACCTTATTTATTTCCTCAGTATCTGCATCTTTGGAGAATATAAAAGAAAATCCTATCTCCCTTTCCTCGCTGTTCTCAATGTTCCTCACTAACTCTGCATATGTATTCCCCGCCACATAAAAATCATCCAAATAAGCATCTACTCCATATACCTCAAATTCATAAGCGGATAATTTCTCATATTCATAGCTTAATGCCGCTTCACGGCTCAGCTTTGTCGAAACAGATATCTTCTCCAAGTCGATTTCAATATCGCATAAACCGGTAATCGTAACAACCGGTATTGGAAAGAAATCCATTACATATTCTCCTGCCGCGCCCTTATGATAATGTCCATTGTAATATCCGTAAGACACATCAAAACCATTCTGTAAGGAAGATAACGAATCCATTATTTTCTGTGCACGGTCTTCCAGTTCTTTATAGATTGCATTTAATTCTTCTCGGTTCATAACAGGATACCTCCGTTTCGATTCTGCTTTCCGTCATTTCGTCCCTTTTTGCAAAATAATAACTCTTTCCCGATTTGCCTTTTCCGTACGGTATATAACAGAATATCCTTTCACATACTCATCTATCATATTCCAATCATATGGACGGAACAACATTCCCTTCCTACTTCCATCCGTATATTCCATTGTCCCATCTTCCAGAGATATATGCTCTTCTGCAAGGTCCTCATCTTCTGCAATATCAAATGTCAATAACAGCAACCCTTCCGGTTTTGTTATTCGCAACATCTCTTCCAGTGCCTTTGCGGCATCTTCTTCCGTAAGATGGTCTATCACAGCATGCACAATTACACCGTCAAAAAAATTATCCATATAACCAGTATCCAATATACTTGCAACCTTAACATTTGCTGTATCTATTCCATATTTCCCAAGTCCTGTTTTCGTTATTTCTACTGCCGTATCAGAAATATCAAAACCGTAAACATCAAAGTCATTCGAAGCAAATGCCAGAGAGTATGCCCCAAAACCGCAAGCAGCATCACAAACTCTTTTCACATTATGTTCTTTAAACACATCGATTTCTCTGCTTGTTATCCCGCGGTACATATCTAGATAATTATATAATTCTGTCGGTTCCTCTTCTCTCCAACACTGTTCCCAGTACGAGTTGTAATCCTTCACGCTTCCGATACCAGCCTTTCAATATTCCTCTAGTCCATTATACCAAAAACGCTCCCAAGTTTCCACCTGGGAGTGCCCCTTTTTACTTTCTTATCGATTGCAACAATAAGCGTTTTATCGCATCTTCATCCATGTACTCAAGATAACCCTCTATGTCTTTCCCTGCATTCAACGCCATAAATGCCAGCTTCTCCACATCGTCCTCATCCATATAATCTAAGAAAAGACTTGTGTCGCGATCTAATTCGATTGCACGAAATGCCAACTTCGCCACATCATCCTCATCCATGTAGTCTAAGAAAAGACTAATATCTCTTTCCAACTCAATCGCACGAAATGCGAGCTTGCTCACATCATCTTCGTCCATATCGTCAAGATATTGTGAGACATCATTTCCCTGCTCAAACGCTGCAAAAGCCAATTGTGCAATCTTGTCTTCATCCAATTCTTCCGCATCCGGCTCGGTGCAATTGCCGGACATAACATTCACACGAACTTCCTTCTCATTCAAATCAACACCCTGCAACACTTGAGAAATCATGTCACTTCCCATAAACGGAGCAATTGCAGTTAACTTGTCTGCCTGATTATTTGCAACACAACACGCTACTACTTTACGTATGGTGTCTCTTGATAAGAATGGAGCGATTGCTGTAATGCTACCGATATCAACATTCCCGTTTTTCATACATTTCTCAACAATACGATCCAGTGCCTTTTTAGACAGGAACGGAGCAATCGCACACACCTTTCCTATATCCACATCAGCGACTTCCTCCGCGGCCATCTCTAAGGTTTCCCGATCCATAAACGGTGCCATACTAACCAATACAGAAAACGGAATCTTCCCCTCTGTTTTTATGGTCTCATTTACCTTTTCTTCAATCTTCTCGGGCGCCACCAGCTGTCCGACCTGTGCCATCTCCTCCAATGTAACCTCGGCATCTTCGTTTTCCATCAGCCGTTTTGTTATCTCTGTTTCCGGAATCTTTTCACCAACCAGCTCTTCAAAGCTGATGTTCAGGATTTTGCAAAGCTCCGGCAATTTGGAGATATCCGGCATCGAGTTCCCTCGTTCCCA
>JAZUBD010000156.1:0-2768 GCA_045638305.1 Lachnospiraceae bacterium | reverse complement strand
GCACCTGCACCGAGACGAAGCTCTAAGTCGAAATCAAAGCCGGTCTCGAAGATGTTCTTACCGAGTAAGCCATACTCTCTAGCCTGCTTAATAGCAATGTTCAAACGATCTACAGCGATCGGGTACTCTGCACGAACGTAGATGTAACCCTGGTTAGCGCCGATAGCGTAACCTGCGATAGCCATAGCCTCGATTAATGCGTGAGGGTCGCCCTCGAGAACGGAACGATCCATGAATGCACCCGGGCCACCCTCGTCGGCGTTACAAGCAACATACTTCTGGCCGCCCTTTACAAGGTCCTTTGCCAGCTGCCACTTTCTACCGGTCGGGAATCCGCCGCCGCCTCGTCCGCGAAGGCCGGAATCTAAGATGCACTTAATAACTTCATCCGGGGTCATCTCGGTAAGAACCTTACCAAGTGCTTCATAACCGCGGGTACCGATGTACTCCTCGATATTCTCCGGATTGATAACACCACAGTTACGAAGAGCGATACGATGCTGCTTCTTGTAGAAGTCAGTCTCGTGAAGCGGCTTTAAGCCTTCCTCTTCAGCCTGAAGAGTATCTTCGTAAACATACTTCTTAACGATACGACCCTTTAACAGGTGCTCGGAAACGATTTCCGGGATGTACTCCGGCTTAACCATGGAATAGAAGGTTGCTTCCGGATAAACAATCATAATCGGGCCGAGAGCACAAAGACCGTGACAACCGGTCTGTACAACGGAAACTTCTTCAGCAAGGCCGTTCTTAGCGATTTCCTCTTTTAATAAATCGAAAATCTGAAGGCTGCCGGAGGAAGTACAACCGGTTCCGCCGCATACTAATACATGTGAACGATACATAATAATTCTTCCTCCTTATTTATTTGCTGCACCGAGGGTGTACTGGGTCATTACCTGTCCACGAATCAGGTGCTGTTCAACGATTTCTTCTGCCTTTTCCGGGGTCATATGAACATAGGTAACCTTTTCCTTACCCGGAGCGATAACTTCTACGATCGGCTCGAACTGGCAAAGACCGATGCAACCGGTCTGTACAACAGCCACGTCATCAAGCTTCTTGTTCATTACCGCATCTGCAAGAGCAGTAAGTACCGGTCTTGCGCCGCTTGCGATACCGCAGGTAGCCATACCGACAACAACTCTTGTCTGTGTTTCGGACTCAGAGCGAAGACCAACCTGGCCCTGCATCTTCTCCCGAATTGCCTTTAACTCTGCAAGAGACTTCATACTTTCCTCCAATCTGCCGTTTCTCGGCATATCAAGTTTGTGTTACATGGGATTCGCTTAAACGAATCTAAAGTTCAAAGGTGTCGTCATTGGTTTCGTTAAAATTTTCTCTTAGGTAGTCCTTTATGTAAAGAGACACCTCAGGCTCCGTAAAGGAGATATCACCGAGAACTTCGCGAAATTCTCGGGTGTCTAACGAAAATTCCTTTTCATTGAATCGGAATGTATATAAGAAGTTACATTCCTCATGCATGGTAACTAAGGTGTGGATGGTGCCGTTCATATCACCGAGAGGCATACGGTCAATGTGGGACAGTGTAAATACTGCGGTCACACGGGTACCGACTCCCGGTGTGGACTCGATGGAAAAGGAACCGCCGGTGCTTTCCGCCGCCTGCTTAAAAAACGGAACCCCCAGGCCGACTTTACGAGTCGTACGTGTAGTGAAAAACGGGTCCGTTACGGCAGCAACCTGTTCTGCGGTCATACCGCAACCGTCGTCATCAATGATAACGGTCAGGGTGTCCGCTGCAGTCTGGGCATCCACGATAATGGTGACCAGGGAAGCTTTCGCACGGGTGGAATTCTCCGCAACATCCAGTATATTTAAGGAAATCTCGGGCATCATAACCTTAGGTACTCCTTTCGAAAAACGAAACGTAACAATTATTCGTACTTCGCAAGAACGTCAGCCATCTCGGCAGCGGTAAGACGACCGTAAACGTCATCGTTAATGGTCAATACCGGAGCAAGACCGCAGGCACCGATACAACGACATGCGTCCAAAGAGAACTTGCCGTCCGGGGTACACTGACCGCCTTCGATACCGAGTAATTCCTGAAGCTTTTCGTAGATGTCACCGGAACCCTTTACGTAACAAGCGGTACCGAGACAAACGGAAATCTTGTACTTTCCCTTCGGATACAGAGAGAACTGGGAGTAGAAGGTAGCAACGCCGTATACCTTCTCCAACGGGATGCCGCACTCGTCAGCAATCATAGTCTGTACCTCAATCGGAAGGTAACCGTAAATGTCCTGAGCCTTCTGTAAGATCGGCATCAGGGCGCCTCTCTCATCCTTTAACTCAGCGATGATAGAGCGGAGCTGTGCTTCCTGTTCCTTTGTTCCCTGGAACGGAACTGTTGATTTTGCAGCCATTTCTTTAACCTCCTTTAATATCTTTGCGATTTCCCTTAACGGAAATCAATCACATGACATTCGCTTTTTGTTAAAAAAATAACGATATCATGGGCGCACGACAAAAAACGCGCAAAGATACGAAAAAAAGAAACGCGCCTTTGCGTGCGTCGTACAGTTGACAATATTATAACACACTCTGAGAAAAAAAGCTATAAGAAAAGTGTAAAAAAATTCGGGACTTTTTCCGGAAATTGTGGTATACTTTATTTGTATATACGTTTTATTGGAAAACAAATATTTTTTATAGAGGAAAGGATGGTGAAGGTATGACAATCTTGGAAATCAAGGAGATTCTGGGAGCGAGAGTACTGAGCGGGGAGGAATGGCTTGACAAGG
>JAZUBD010000155.1:0-1459 GCA_045638305.1 Lachnospiraceae bacterium | reverse complement strand
ATACTTTGGAGAAGTATGGGTATGACTTGGTGGAGCGTGCAAGAAACCAGAAGCTGGATCCGGTGATCGGCAGAGACAGCGAGATTCGTAATGTCATCCGTATTTTATCCCGTAAGACGAAAAATAATCCGGTGTTAATCGGTGAGCCGGGGGTTGGTAAGACGGCAGTGGTAGAGGGTCTTGCGCAACGTATTGTGCGCGGAGATGTACCTGAGAGCCTAAAGGATAAGAGTCTTTTTGCTCTTGACATGGGTGCGTTGGTGGCCGGTGCCAAGTATCGCGGTGAGTTTGAAGAGCGTTTGAAGGCGGTATTGGAAGAGGTCAGAAAGAGCGACGGAAAGATTATTCTTTTCATTGATGAGCTGCATACCATTGTGGGTGCAGGGAAGACCGACGGAGCCATGGATGCAGGCAATATGTTAAAGCCGATGTTAGCGAGAGGTGAGCTTCATTGTATCGGCGCTACTACCTTGAATGAGTATCGTATGTATATCGAAAAGGATGCAGCATTAGAACGTCGGTTCCAGCCTGTACTGGTGGAGGAGCCGACGGTAGAGGACACCATTTCGATTTTGCGCGGTTTAAAGGAACGTTACGAGGTATTCCACGGCGTGCGCATCAATGACGCTGCGCTGGTGTCTGCGGCGACCTTGTCCAACCGCTATATTTCCGACCGTTTTCTGCCGGACAAGGCAATCGATTTGGTGGATGAGGCCTGTGCACTCATAAAGACAGAACTGAATTCCCTGCCGACAGAGCTTGATGATGTGAAGCGTCATATTATGCAGTTGGAGATTGAAGAGGCGGCCCTAAAGAAAGAGGATGATCGTATCAGTAAGGAGCGTTTGGAGACGCTTCAGAAGGAACTTTCCGAGGAGAGGGAACGGTTTGCGGAAGCAAAGGCAAAGTGGGACAATGAAAAGGCATCCGTGGAGCGGGTACAGAAGCTTCGTGAGCAGCTGGAGGAGCTGTCCGGTGAGATTGAAAAGGCAGAACGTGATTATGATTTAAACAAGGCGGCAGAGCTCAAATACGGCAAATTGCCGGAGTTACAAAAGCTTCTCGCCGCGGAGGAAGAGGCGGTAGCGAAGGAAGGTCATACTCTGGTGCACGAGAATGTCAGTGATGAGGAGATTGCAAAGATTGTGTCCCGCTGGACTGGTATTCCGGTGGCAAAGCTGACAGAGAGTGAGAGGAACAAGACGCTTCATCTGGACGAGGAGTTACACCGCAGAGTCATCGGGCAGGATGAGGGTGTACAGAAGGTGGCAGACGCTATTCTACGTGCCAAGGCAGGCATTAAGGACCCGACCAAGCCGATTGGTTCCTTCTTGTTCTTAGGACCGACCGGCGTGGGCAAAACGGAGCTTGCAAAGGCGTTGGCGGCGTCCTTGTTTGATAATGAAGCCAATATGGTTCGTATCGATATGAGCGAGTATATGGAGAAGTACTCCGTATC
>JAZUBD010000154.1:0-1598 GCA_045638305.1 Lachnospiraceae bacterium | reverse complement strand
AAAAAGAAGATTCAGGATGCGCACGAAGCCATTCGTCCGACCTACGTGGAGCTTACTCCTGCCGAGGTGAAGGATTCTTTATCCAGAGATTTGTTCCGTTTGTATCAGCTCATTTGGAAACGTTTTATTGCCAGCCGTATGCAGGCGGCAAAGTATGAGACGGCGTCCGTAAAGATTTCCGGCGGCGGTTACCGTTTTACCGCAACTACGTCAGAGCTTGTGTTTGACGGTTTCCTGGCGGTATATTGTCCGGAGGAAGAAGAAGATACGGATGAGGTGAAGGGCGGTTTCTTAAAGTCCTTATCGAAGGATTCGGAGCTTAAGGCGGAGGAGTTTTTCCCGACTCGTCATTTTACCGCGCCTCCGGCTCATTATACGGAAGCATCCTTGGTTAAGACTTTGGAAGAACTGGGAATCGGTCGTCCGAGTACCTATGCTCCGACCATAACTACTATTCTTGCAAGACGTTATGTTGTAAAAGAAAATAAAAATCTCTATGTCACCGAAATCGGTGAGGCAGTGAACCGCATTATGCGGCAGGCATTCTGTTCCATTGTGGATGTAAGCTTTACCGCAAATATGGAGACCCTTCTGGATGCAGTGGAAAGCGGCGATATTCACTGGAAGACTATTGTACGTAATTTCTATCCGGATTTGGAGGAGTCTTTGGCTAATGCGGAACAAGAGCTGGAAAACATTGAGATTGAGGACGAGGTTTCCGATGTGACCTGCGAAGTGTGCGGCAGACAGATGGTAATCAAATACGGTCCTCACGGAAAGTTCCTTGCGTGTCCGGGCTTCCCGGAATGCCGCAATACTAAACCATATCTGGAGAAAATCGGTGTACCGTGTCCGGTGTGCGGAAAAGAAGTGGTAGTGCGTAAGACAAAGAAGGGCAGACGCTATTACGGTTGCGAGGCAAATCCCGACTGTGATTTTATGGCATGGCAGAAGCCATCCGGTAAGAAATGCCCGCAATGCGGCGGAATTCTTCTGGAAAAGGGCAACAAGCTTGCCTGTGCTTCGGAGGAATGCGGTTATGTGGAAATGAGTGAGAAATAGACAGATTTTTATTCATTGTTCACAAAAAAACGCCGTAGTGTGTCAAATGTTCAATTTGCACTTGTTTTTCAAAAAAAACTGTGATATAATATGAAATAATAGATAACGTATTGGAAAATGTAAGGCAGCTTTTCTGCCGGAAAGGAGTTACCGTGAGCGTACAGTTGTTGGATAAGACCAGAAAGATTAACAAGCTTTTACACAACAATACTTCCCACAAGGTAGTGTTTAATGATATTTGTCTGGTCCTCGGAGAAATTTTGGAATCGAATATTTTGGTAATCAGTAAAAAGGGTAAGGTTCTCGGTATCAAGAATCGAAACGATGTAGAGACAATCGAAGAGTTGATTAAAGATGCAGTAGGCGGATATATTGACGGTATGTTAAACGAGCGTCTGTTGAACATTCTTTCCACGAAGGAGAATGTGAATCTTGCCACGCTCGGATTCACGGGAGAGAATATAAGGAAATATCAGGCGATCGTGAATCCCATCGAGATTGCCGGGGAGCGGCTCGGAACCGTCTTCATGTACCGC
>JAZUBD010000153.1:0-3376 GCA_045638305.1 Lachnospiraceae bacterium | reverse complement strand
GACTCCGGGGGTATCGTTTCTACCGACACCGACAGATTCGCCTGCGTTGACCGGTGAGCTTACAACTACGCCGGAGACAGAGGATATTTCCGGAACGGCGACACCGACGGCAGAGCCGGAGCAGCCTTCCGGGACAGTGACTCCGACGGCGGAACCGGAAAAGATGCCGGAGCAGAAGACGGAGGATTCCGATGGTGAAAGAGCAGAGGTTACCTATGACGGAAAGGTAATCGGGTATTGCAATACCGAGTACCGGATGAAG
Source organism: Lachnospiraceae bacterium (assembly GCA_045638305.1). Lineage (GTDB taxonomy): Bacteria > Bacillota > Clostridia > Lachnospirales > Lachnospiraceae > SIG307. Next base: position 3,114 of record JAZUBD010000153.1, on the reverse strand, counting down.
GAAGAGACGTTAAAGACGATTGTAAAGATGGTTCGTAAGGAACCTTATATCAGTTCCTTTGTCCTGTATGACATTAATTCCGAGGCAATGATTTGCTATAACGAAGAACGGTATTACCCGGTAGCAAGTACGGTAAAGGCACCGTTTGTGATGACTTGTTTATGGCAGATTGAAGAAGGAGTATCTTCCCTGGAGGATACGATGGAATACACCGAGGAGTACTCGGTCAAGGGAGACGGAGTAATCAAGAAGGAAGACTTAGGTACGGTGTTTACCGTAAAGGAACTGATGGAGCATGCGATCTTAATCAGTGACGATATCGGATATCTGATGTTACAGGGAAAGTTCGGACACAAGTCTTACAATCAATTTCTGAAGGAGTCCGGAAATAAGGTGACGATTGACGGGAAGAGCGTAAAGTGGGGGCAAACCTCTGCAATGGACTCTTTACGGAACTGGAAGGAAGTCTATCGTTATATCAATTCGGACAGCGAAAACGCAGCGTTTTTTGCGGAATTGATAAAGAACACCAATAAGAGCTTTATCAGGAACGTATTGGGAGAGGAATACGTAGTTTATAATAAAATGGGCTGGGTATACGGACAGTGTTGTCACGACCACGCCATTGTAATGGACGAGCAGCCGTATTTGATGGTAATTATGACCATGGGAAATGCCCGTACGGAGAACCAGAAATTCATGGAGGAGTTGGCCGTTATCTTGAACGGTGTGCATGAAGAAATGGTAAGTGCGGAAGAAGTACCGGCTGAATAGAAATGAAATAAAAGCTCTGTTTATGTACCAAGCGGTGTATAATCAGAGCTTTTCTCTGTACGCATTTTGGGAAAAATCCAAACTTTCGGGAAAATCTGCTTGCTTTTTTTTACAGATACGGTACAATATAGAATAGATAATTATGTGAACAGGATGTCAGAAAGGATTTAAGAACCATGATTCAGGCAAGTAATGTAACATTAAGACTGGGAAAAAGAGCGTTATTCGAGGACGTAAATATTAAGTTTACCGAGGGAAACTGCTACGGCTTAATCGGTGCCAACGGTGCCGGTAAGTCCACCTTTTTAAAGATTTTGACCGGACAGCTGGAGCCGTCCAAGGGTGAGGTAATCATCACTCCGGGCCAGCGCTTGTCCTTCTTGCAGCAGGACCACTTTAAATACGATGCATATCCGGTACTGGATACCGTTATTATGGGTAACCAGCGTCTGTACGACATTATGAAGGAAAAAGATGCCATCTACGCCAAGGAAGATTTTACCGAGGAAGACGGTATTAAGGCCAGCGAGTTAGAGGCGGAGTTTGCTACCTTAAACGGATGGGAAGCGGAGTCCGATGCGGCTACTTTATTAAACGGTCTCGGTATCGAAACCGACCTTCATTACAAGATGATGAGTGAGTTAAAGGCAAGTGAGAAGGTGAAGGTGCTTCTTGCCCAGGCGTTGTTCGGTAATCCGGACATTTTGCTTCTGGACGAGCCGACCAACCACTTAGACTTAGAAGCAATCCGTTGGCTGGAGGAGTTCCTGATTAACTTTGACAATACGGTTATTGTGGTGTCCCATGACCGTTACTTCTTAAATAAGGTTTGTACCCATATCGCGGATATCGACTATGCAAAGATTCAGCTGTATGCCGGTAACTACGACTTCTGGTACGAGTCTTCCCAGCTTATGATTAAGCAGATGAAGGAAGCAAATAAGAAGAAGGAAGAAAAGATTAAGGAATTACAGGAGTTCATTCAGCGTTTCTCCGCAAACGCATCCAAGAGTAAGCAGGCTACGTCCCGTAAGCGTGCATTGGAAAAGATTGAGCTGGATGAAATCCGTCCGTCTTCCAGAAAATATCCGTATATCGATTTCAGACCGAGCCGTGAAATCGGAAATGAAGTTCTGACGGTTACGAATTTAACCAAGACCATTGACGGAGTAAAGGTACTGGATAATATTTCCTTTATCGTAGGCCGTGAGGATAAGATTGCACTGGTAGGTGCCAATACCCTTGCAATTACCACGCTTTATAAGATTTTGACCGGCGAGATGGAGCCGGATTCCGGTAGCTATAAATGGGGTATTACCACCAGCCAGGCATATTTCCCGAAGGATAACACGAAGGATTTCGCATCCGACCTTTCTATCGTAGACTGGCTCATGCCGTATTCTCCGGAGAAGGATGTAACCTATGTCCGCGGTTTCATGGGACGTATGTTGTTTGCCGGTGAAGAGGGTGTCAAAAAGGTAAACGTGCTTTCCGGTGGTGAGCGCGTACGTGTTATGTTGTCCAAGATGATGCTTATGGCAACGAATGTATTGTTAATGGATGAACCGACCAACCATTTGGACATGGAGTCCATTACTGCACTTAATAACGGTTTGATTAAGTATCCGGGTGTGATTCTGTTTACTTCTCAGGACCATCAGTTTATTCAGACCATTGCAAATCGTATCATTGAGATTCTTCCGAACGGTGGCATGATTGATAAGGTATCTACCTACGATGAGTACTTAGACAGCGACGAGATGGCTCGTAAGCGTCAGGCACTTTCCGTAAAGGTAGAGGAAGAAGTTGTGACCGAGGAAGAGTAAGTTTTTTCTGTTGCGAACAGAGAACGGAGGGTATTTTGGGATACACAGACGGACTGTGGCAGGAAATCATCGGCGGTATGTCCGGCGCATGGTGCCGGGCGGAACAAATATGCTTTAAAACAGTAGCAGAGGGTGCAAATCATTGCACTCTTTTGCTGTTTGGTAAGGGAAAAACTGCGCCGGAAAAAGAGATTGAGATGTCCCGTATCGGGAATAGTGCGGTATTTTATGCAGAGGTGCCGCAGAAGGAGGTAAAGGGCTGTGAGACCTACCTGTTTGAGGGAGATAACGGCACCTTTACGGATGTATATGCAAAAGGTGTCTGCGGAAAAGATACCTTCGGAACACTGGACGGCGAAGTACGACCGGTACTTCCGAAGCCTCGGAAAACGGTACCGGGATTGCAGGAGAGTCCGGATGTATTTACGTGTCCGGCGTTTTCCGATTTGTTATTTTATAAGTTACATGTCAGAGGCTTTACGAAGCATGGGACTTCCGGTGTGACAAAGAAGGG
>JAZUBD010000152.1:0-4421 GCA_045638305.1 Lachnospiraceae bacterium | reverse complement strand
GTGATTCCGCGTTCCGTACAGGGTATTATCTACGGATTAATGACCCATCCGGGTGTGCCGTCCGAGCTTTTGGAGTGGCACGGTCACAACGATTTTTACAAGGCGGTTTCCAATTCTACCACAGCATGGTTGTACGGAGCATCCGGTATTAACTGTTCGCTGTTCGGTATCGGTGAGCGTACCGGTAATACGCCGCTTGAGGCAATGGTATTTGAGTATGCACAGTTAAAGGGTACCTTAGACGGTATGGATACCACTGTAATTACCGAGCTTGCAGAGTACTATAAGAAGGAAATCGGTTACAAGATTCCGCATAGAACCCCGTTTGTCGGCAAGAACTTTAATGTTACCCGTGCGGGTATTCATGCGGACGGTCTATTAAAGAATGAGGAGATTTACAACATTTTCGATACCGAGAAGTTCTTAAATCGTCCGGTTCTGGTTTCTGTGTCCAATACGTCCGGTCTTGCGGGTATTGCACACTGGATGAATACCTTCTATCGCTTAAAGGGCGATGCGGCACTGGATAAGTCCAATCTGCTGGTACACAAGATTAAGGAACTGGTAGATAAGGAGTACGAGGACGGCCGTATTACGGTTATGACCGATGCGGAGTTGATTGCGATGATTAATCAGTACAAGGGTGAATACGGTGTAGACCTTCCGGAGGTTACCGTAGAACTGTAAGTAATAACATGCCGGTTCAGAGAGTCCGGACAGGAAAAGGCAGAATTACATTAATGTTACACAAGGAGGATATAAACATGCAGGCTAAGATTGAAGCAGCAAAGGAAGCATTCGGTAAGCTTTTAACCGAGCAGCTCAGTAGAGTAGAGGAAATGAAGAAGCAGGGTGACTTTGTAGATTACAAGGCACTGGATCAGATTACCATCGGCGTATGCGGCGGTGACGGTATCGGACCGGCAATTACCGGTCAGGCACAGAGAATTATGGAGTATCTTTTAAAGGATGAAATCGCATCCGGCAAGGTACTCATTAAGAACATCGAGGGTCTGACCATTGAGCGTCGTGTGGCTGAGAATGCAGCGATTCCGCCGGCTGTTTTGGATGAGTTAAAGACTTGTGACGTTATTTTAAAGGGACCGACCACCACTCCGCAGAAGGGTGATCCGTGGCCGAACGTGGAGAGTGCAAACGTAGCAATGCGTAAGGCTCTTGACCTGTTTGCAAATGTAAGACCGGTTCGTATTCCGGAGCAGGGCATTGACTGGACCTTCTACCGTGAGAATACCGAAGGTGCTTATGCAGTAGGAAGCAAGGGCGTTCATGTAACCGAGGATCTCGGTGTGGACTTTACCGTAGTTACCTCTCAGGGCTGTGACAGAATTATCCGTGCGGCATTCGAGTTTGCAAAGGCAAACGGCAAGACCAGAGTCAGCGCTGTTACTAAGGCAAACATCATTAAGACCACCGACGGTAAGTTCCTCGAGGCGTTCCGTGAAATCGCAAAGGATTATCCGGGTATTACCGCAGACGAGTGGTACATCGACATTATGACCGCAAAGCTTGTGGATGAGAAGAGAAGAAGAGATTTCCAGGTTGTGGTACTTCCGAACCTGTACGGCGATATTATTACCGACGAGGCAGCAGAATTCCAGGGCGGTGTAGGTACCGCAGGTAGCGCAAACATCGGTAAGAAGTACGCAATGTTCGAGGCAATTCACGGTTCTGCGCCGCGTATGGTGAAGGAAGGCAGAGATATTTACGCCGATCCGTGTAGCGTAATCCGTGCGGCAGCAATGCTTCTTGCACACATCGGTTTCAATGATAAGGCAGATAAGCTTTACGCAGCACTTGATATTTGTACCGTTACCGAAAAGAAGCTTGTGATGACCGGCCGCGATACCGGTGCTACCGGTGCGCAGTTTGCGGATTACATCATGGAAACCATCGAGAAGATGTAATAGAAGAGGAGGTCGCTATATGAGCGATGCCAAGCTGCAAAATGACAAGGATGATAAGTATTCCTTACGAGGACGTGTATTTAATCATATCCGCGAGGGAATCCTGTCGGGCAGATATGAGGAAAACGAAGAGTTAAAGGAAAATACCATCGGAGCGGAGCTTGGCGTCAGCCGGACTCCGGTACGCGAGGCACTGCGTCAGCTGGAGCTGGAGGGACTTGTCAGTATCATCCCGAATAAGGGAGCCTATGTGACCGGTATTTCCGAAAAGGATATTCACGATATTTACACCATCCGTTCCTATCTGGAGGGCTTGTGTGCCCGTTGGGCCTGTGAGCATGTGACAGACGAGCAGTTGGATGCTATCGAAGAGGTGATTTATCTTTCCGAGTTCCATACGAGTAAGGGACACTTTGAGCAGGTGGTGGAGCTTGACAGTAAGTTTCACAAGCTGATTTACAGCGCTTGCGGAAGCAAGATTTTGGAGCATGAGCTTTCTGTGTTCCATCATTACGTGGAGCGTGTCAGAAAGATCACCCTCTCCATGGAGGAGCGTGCAAAACGTTCTACCGCAGAGCACACAGCAATTTTAAATGCAATCCGTTCCAGAGACAAGGAACTGGCGGAAAAGCTTGCTCATGAGCATATTATTCGTACCATCGAGAATATTGAGAAGTTAGGATTGTAAGAGAATCGGAGAAGAGTCACGAAGGTGACTCTTCTTTTTTGCATGCAGGCGGAGATTCGCTCCGTGCCCCGTCTACACTTCGTTTCGGTCTGTCCAGTACCAACGTCCCCCGGACGTTGTGGACCTTCGCGGCAAAGCCGCTCAGTCGTGGGCGCGTTTACATGACTGCGCAACTGCCTGGGAACAAGTTCCCGTAGTTTGCTCTCATGTTCACTTTGCCTGCACGCAAATCCTTAACGACTTCTTTACACATTTTTTCTTTTTTTCTTCATAATTTCTTGGTAAAATAATGTTGCGAAAAAATAAAGGAGAAAGACCGAAGGAATTACGGTTCGATGAAGAAATCCATATTTTTGATGTGTTGTCGATGATAGGTGGCTTGGCACTGTTTCTTTACGGAATGCATTTGCTGGGAGAGGGTTTGGAGAAGATGTCCGGCGGACGCATGGAACGTATTTTGGAGAAGCTTACATCCAATCCCGTTAAGGGAGTTCTTTTGGGAGCGGCGGTAACAGCGGTGATTCAGTCGTCCTCCGCTACTACGGTTATGGTGGTGGGCTTTGTAAACTCAGGCATTATGAAGCTTTCCCAGGCGGTTAGTATTATTATGGGAGCAAATATCGGCACCACGATTACCTCCTGGATTTTAAGTTTGACCAGTATTGAAGGTGACAGTATTTTTTTACAATTGTTGAAACCGACAAATTTTACCACGATACTTGCGCTTCTCGGTGTTATCTTCATCATGTTTATTAAGAGCGAGAAGAAAAAGAATGTTGGCATGATTCTGGTTGGATTTGCAGTGCTTATGGTCGGTATGGATAATATGAGCGAAGCGGTAAAACCGCTCCGTGATGTACCGGAATTTACCAATATTTTGCTGATGTTCTCCAATCCGATTCTCGGTATGCTTGCTGGTGCGATTTTGACGGCGATTATTCAGAGTTCTTCCGCATCTGTGGGTATTTTGCAGGCACTTTGTACGACCGGACAAGTTCCCTTTGCTACGGCACTCCCGATTATTATGGGTCAGAATATCGGTACTTGCGTAACGGCGCTTATTTCCGCCATCGGTGCCAAGACCAATGCGAAGCGTGCTGCACTGGTACATTTGTACTTCAATTTGGTCGGTACGGTGGTATTTATGCTCGGCTTTTACGGAATTAATCTGTTTGTTGATTTTGAGTTTTTGGATGCGGCGGCAAATCCGGCCGGCATTGCAACCGTTCATACGTGCTTTAATGTATTTGCAACGTTACTATTGTTGCCGTTCTCCAAGCTGCTGGAGAAATTGGCTTGTCTGACCGTAAAGGAGGTAAAGGATCCGAAGAAAGAAAAACTCGAGCAGGAACTTTTACTCTTGGATGAGCGTTTCCTTGAAACGCCGGCGTTGGCAGTGGAACACTGTAAGGTGGTTGCAAATCATATGGCAGAGATAGCAAAAGAGGCTTTGGATTGCTCTATGGAATTACTGCAGGGCTATGATGAGAAACTGGCGGAGAAGGTTTTCGAATTAGAGTCGGAGGCGGATCAGTTCGAAGATCATCTGGGACAGTACTTGGTGAAGTTAAGCAGCAAAGATCACTCGGTAAAGGATAGTGCGGCTCTTTCTATGTTACTTCATTGTATCGGGGATATGGAACGTATTTCCGACCATGCGGTAAATATTGCCGAGAGCGCGGAGGAAATGCATCAGAAAAACATGGCATTTTCCACAGAAGGCGCAAAAGAGATCGGTATCTTTGCAAGTGCGGTACGTGAAATTCTTCGTTTGTCGCTGGAAAGCTTTATAAAGGAAGATATGGACG
>JAZUBD010000151.1:0-5177 GCA_045638305.1 Lachnospiraceae bacterium | reverse complement strand
CGCTTGGTTTTGGGAATGTGGTTGAATTTTTCAAGGGCTTGTTCTCGAAGTAGAACAATGAGGAGAGCAAGGAAGGAGTTAGAATGGGCAGTATTTTAGAAAATCAACAGTTGGAAGTGAAAAACTTGCTTTCCCTACGGGGGAAATTTACGCAGGAAGAAATTCCGGCGGCAATGCAGAAACTGAAAGTGTATGCGGATATGCAAGGTGTCAGACCGGTAGGGGGACCGATTAGTGTGACCTTTGGGGTGGAACAGACGGCAGATGGGATTCTGGCAGATACGGAGCTTTTGATGCCGGTAGACGGCGCAGTGGCAGGAAACGAAGAAATTGCCCGGAAGGAGCGCCTGTTCTTGACCAATGCGGTAATGTTACAGTATGCGGGAAGTCCGGTAATGTTTCAAAATGCTTGCAATGAACTGAATACATATATTCAGGAGAAGGGATATGTGCCGATTACCGCAGGGTATACGGTAACCAAAGGAGTAGACCAGCTTTCCGGTACGATGGAGATGGAGGTTTATGTGGGGATTAGCCCGAATGTATTGTAAAGAAGATATATTTCAGCCACTTGTACGAATAAAACGGACAGGCTTGGGCTGCAGTATATATTGTTTGTGGAAGTGCACATCTGCAAACAAAGGGAGCTTCCGGTTCGACCTTGCACGGAAAACCGAAAGCCCCAAGAATCATTCAGCACAATCAAAGAAAGTGCCTGGGAATAGTATACCACTTCCTTTGAGATGTGTAAACAAAAAAATATTTTAAAGGAGGTACATAGTGATGGAATTAGCTATGGCAAATGGATTCAGAGCAGTGGATACGCTGGAGATGATGCAGATTGAAGGAGGCTTTGAGATTAATTCAAAGACGGTGGGAGAGTTTATAGTCGGTGCAGGAGTTTCATTGGGATTAGAATATGGCGCAGCATATATGGTTTCCAAAAAAACTGGTGAGGCCATTGGAACAATTGTAGGAGGACCTCTTGGAACAGTTGTAGGATCCGTCGTTGGAGGCTTGGCAGGTGTTTTTATTTGTGAAGTTTTACTTGACTAAAAATAGTAATAGTGGAACATAAATAAGTATGCAAAGATTATAAGGAGAAAATCGAGATGAATAATGGAAAGTTTTTAGAAATTGATAATGAAAACTTATTATGCACAAATGGAGGAGGAATCGGAGGCGTAATCGTGGGTGCCTGCAATGGTTTTGCTATAGGATTGGTTGCAGCATTAGGATGCGCTCTCGTGGATGACACATGGAATGGTACGGATACGGGTAATATTATTAAGAGCTGTACTTTTACCGGTGCTATGGCTGGACTTTACTTACCGGTTTAATTAAATGTGCCAGAAATGATGTTGAGCATCTGTGCGCTATGGAGGTGGAGAAAATTATGAAAAAAAGGCTCCAAAAGATATCACGATTGATTTGGTGTGTAGGAGTTGTATTCACTGCAATGTTTACTCTTGAAGTGGGATGCTTGTTGCATACTTTAATCCCTTTTTCCGGAGCGTATTTGACACTGTTTCTGGAAGTAATAATACTTGTGTTTACCGTTATTACTGGGTTTCAATTGTTCTGTTTTCTATTTGAAGAAAAAGTAAAGATAATCAAAGAGCAAGAGGCAGAGCGTGCAAATGGCTAAAGAGAATAAGCAAAATGTTTTTACAAAGACAAGTTCTGTATAACATATCTCATTAGGCTTATATCTGCTGTATATTTTTTTCTTAAATTGCCATTCGGCTGATTAAGCTGAATGGCAATTTAAAAGAGGAACGTATGAAACGAAATAGAACTAAGATGAAAGACTGGAAGAAGAAAGATAAAAAGTCTTAGCCGGGAATGAAAGCGAGAAAATTATTATGCGCTATTATTGCATTAAACAACATGATATTACAGACTGCGGTGCGGCGTGTCTGGCTACAATTTCAAAGCAGCATGGTCTGAAAACCTCCATTACCCGGATTCGTGAGGTGGCGGGAACGGACAAGCAGGGAACCAATGCTTACGGAGTAATTAAGGCGGCAGAAGAGCTTGGTTTTCAGGCAAAGGGCGTAAAGGGAGATAAGGAGGCGTTTTTTTCCGAGTTTCCCCTTCCGTGTATCGCTCATGTGATTGTAGACGGCGGACTGTTGCATTATGTGGTGATACATAAAATTACAAAGAAAAAGATAGTGATTGCAGATCCGGGCAGGGGGATTGTGAAACTCACCCCGGAGGAGTTTTTCGGGGAGGTACACGAAGAAGGAAAGCCGCCGAAGTATCAGTGGAGCGGTGTGTTGATTCTTTTGGTGCCGTCGGAGAAGTTTCAAAAGGGTGACGAGACGAAGGGCGGTTTGTTTGCCCGCTTTTTGCATTTGTTAAAGCCGCAGAAGAAGCTTCTGCTGCAGGTGTTTGCGGCATCCTTGCTATTGACGATTTTGGGTATCTTCGGGTCCTTTTATTATAAGGTGCTGATGGATGATATTTTGCCGGATGGTCTGTTGAAGACCTTGCACATTGTCTCCCTTGGTGTGATTTTGCTGAATTTGTTTAAAGTACTGCTTAGTGCGGTGCGTTCACAGCTTTTGCTGTATCTGAGCCAGAAGCTGGATGTGTCCTTGCTTCTGGGGTATTACAATCACGTACTGGAGCTTCCGATGAACTTTTTCGGGACCCGGAAGACCGGTGAGATAATTTCCCGTTTTAACGATGCTTCGAAGGTGCGGGATGCGATTTCCGGTGCGGTCCTTACCATTATGATTGACACCTTAATGGCGGTGGCCGGCGGTGTGATTTTGTATATGCAGAACGGGATCATGTTCGGAGTTACCCTTGTGGTACTGGTGCTGTATTGCATTATCGTATTTTCATTTAATAAAAAGTACCGGAAACTGAATGAGAAACAGATGGAGGACAATGCACAGTTGACCTCCTATATGATAGAGTCCTTAAACGGTATCCAGACCGTGAAGGCATTTAATGCGGAGCGTAAGGTACATTTAAAGACAGAGAACAAGTTTGTTTGTCTGCTTCGCAGTATTTTTCACTTGGGGACGGTATCGACCGTGCAGGGCTCTTTGGTGGGCTTTGTAGAACTGGTGGGCGGTATCGTAATCCTCTGGGTGGGTGGTTACGCCGTAATCAAGGGCGATATGACCATGGGACAGCTAATTACCTTTAACTCTCTGTTAGGGTATTTTCTGACTCCGGTAAAAAATCTGATTAACCTGCAGCCGCAGATGCAGACTGCGTTGGTGGCCTCCAATCGTCTCGGTGAGATTCTGGACTTGGAGATTGAGCGTTCCGCAGAGGAGCATAAGATTAAGGATATGAGCCTTGTGGGGGATATTGCATTGAATAATATTACCTTCCGCTACGGAACGAGAAGGCCGGTGTTGGAAAATGTATCCATTCGGATTCGTAAGGGCGAACGCATTGCACTGGTAGGCGAGAGCGGTTCCGGTAAAACCACGCTGGCAAAGCTGTTATTGAATTTATATCAGGCAGAGGAGGGTGAAATTCTTCTGAATGACCGTAATGTACAGGATATTCAGTTAGAGTTGTTGCGTGACCGGATTGCGTATATTCCACAGGAAACCTTTCTGTTCTCCGGAAGCATTATGGAGAACCTAAAGATGGGGAATGAAGATGCTTCGGTGGATGAGATTATTGACGCGGCGTCAAAGGCTCAGGCTCACGAGTTTATCAATCAGCTTCCGCTCCGGTATGAAACGAGACTGGAGGAAAACGGTTCCAATCTCTCCGGTGGACAACGGCAGCGTCTGGCAATTGCCCGTGCGATTCTTAGAAAACCGGACATCCTGATTATGGACGAGGCAACCAGTAACCTGGACTCCATTACGGAGCGTGCCATTGAGCGTACCATCGAGGAGCATTTGAAGGACACCACGCAGATTATTATCGCACATCGTTTGAGTACCATTCGTCACTGTGACTGTATCTATGTCATGGAACAGGGACGGATTATCGAGCGGGGAAATCACGAGGAGTTATTGGCTCTCGGCGGAAAGTACGCAGGACTGTGGAAACAGGCGGAAGAGTAGAGGAAGTGAAAAAATGAAACCGATTATTATTAACATGAATGAGATGTCCGATAGCCGCGAGGTGTATGACAGCAGGCCGAACCGGGCGTTGCCGGTGTTTTTGTATACATGTCTGGCACTGTTTGTGGCGGCAATAGTTTGGATGTGTCTCGGAAAAATCGATATTGCCGTAAAGGCAAACGGAATGCTCCGGCCGGATGAGGCGGTAAATACGGTGGTAAATGCCGTAGGAGGTAAGGTACTGCAATCGGAGGTAGAGGACGGAGTTTCGGTGAAGGCGGGAGACCTTCTGTACGTGATAGAGCATGAGGAGCTGCTGACGCAAAAGGCGTTTTATGAGGAGCAGAAGGCATATTATGAGAAGCAGTATGCGGGGCTTACAACCTATCTGACTTCCGTGAAAGAAGAAAAGAATTGTTTTACAAACGCTGACAGTGAATATGCCGCTCGTTATGAGAGCTTTCAGATTCAGTTGGATGCGTTGCGTTTGGAATTGCAGACAGATGCAGAGGCCAGAGAATACAGTAGGAGCTATCTGGATGAGAAGCTTGCCTATTATGAAGAAGAGCTGGCTTTAACGGAACGGTTGTTGGAGTCGGTACAGAACGGAAAATCCGGATTTTCCTCAAAGGAGGACAATCCTTATGCCACGAGATACCGGATGTATCTCAGTGATTATAAAGCATTGGAACAGCAATATACGGATAAGCAGCGGGAGATTGAACGCTCCACCGGGGCGGAGAGTCTGGTGAATTCCGAGGAATATTATACCGGAGTGAAAACCGGCTTGGAGAAGCTGATTGGTGCAATTGAGGAAGATAAGAACAGCTTTGAAAAGGAAGATAACAGCCTTTATGCAACACAGTACATCACGTATGAGTCGAAAAGAAGTGAATTGCTGCAGAGTTATGAGAGGGCGGATGAAACATATCAGATTAATTTAGAACTGGAGGGAATTGCGGTTTCCGAATGGGAAGTGGAGGAATCGCGACTGGCAAAAGAGCAGGCATATACTACGTATGAAAATTATAAGACATCTACTCTTTCCGAACTGAAACGTCAGTTGGAAGAGGTGCAGATAAACTTGGATGAAGTACTATTGAACAAGTCTGCTTCGGTAGAAAAGGA
>JAZUBD010000150.1:0-4604 GCA_045638305.1 Lachnospiraceae bacterium | reverse complement strand
TGATTTCCCGTTTTGCGGAGGCTGCAATTGTTATGATTGCGACGCACCGAAACAAGAGAAAACATGCCTTTATTGTGGGGGCCTATCAGAGCCTTAAGGTACCGGGAAGCTTGGTGAAGGGCATCTTACAGAAGGGGATTCCGCTTTTGTTAAACGAGACTCTTTGGGCAGGCGGTATGGCAGTGCTGAATCAGTGTTATTCCGTACGAGGCTTTGACGTGGTATCGGCAGTTAATATTTCGTCGACGATTTCCAATGTATTTAACGTATCCTTTATTGCCATGGGTAGTGCCATCGGTATTATTATCGGCCAAATGTTAGGAGCCGGAAAGACGGAGGAAGCGGTGGATGCAGACCGGAAGCTGATTGCCTTTTCGGTGGTGAGTTGTCTGGTGTTTGCGGCGGTATTGTTTGTGCTGGCACCGTTCTTCCCGTTGATTTACAAGGAGGTCGGCGCAAACAGCCATGCCATGGCCACCAGTTTTATGCGGATTGCAGCTTGCTGTATGCCAATCGGAGCTTATGCGAATGCAGCCTATTTTACCCTGCGTTCCGGAGGAAAGACCTTTATTACGATTTTGTTTGACAGCTGCTATGTATGGCTGTTGGTGGTACCGCTGGCGTACTGCTTAAGTCGTTTTACGAGTTTGCCGATTGTGCCGCTGTTTTTCTGTTGTCAGTTTATCGAAATCGGAAAATGTCTCATCGGTGCGATTATGATTAAGAGCGGTATCTGGATTCAGAAGATTGTTGCATAATTAGTGCAGAATTATGTTTGTAGGGATACGATAGAATACAAAGAGGGGAAGATAGATATGGATTGGAGAACGGAACTGGAGCCGCGCCTTCGTGCTTTGTCGGAGGAAAAGCTGGCAAACTTCAGCAGTGTTTTGAATCCAACCTGTAAGCCGATGTTGGGTGTGCGACTGCCGGAACTCCGGAAAATCGCAAAAGAGCTTGCAAAGGCGGATTATAAGGATTTTCTGGAGCATTGTCCTGACATATATTTTGAATATGAGACGTTAAAGGCTTATGTACTTGGCTATGCCAAGGATGATATCGAGACCATACTTTCTTATGCCGACAGGTTTGTTCCGACCATCAGGGATTGGTCCGTAAACGATAGCTTTTGCCAGAATTTTACTATTGCGCGAAAGTATCCGGAGCGGGTATTTGATTGGCTGATGGAGTATGGGGCGAAGAATGAAGAGTTTTCTCAACGTGTGGTAGCGGTACTTTTGATGAGCCATTTCTTGGTTCCGGACTATACTGATCAGGTGCTGGCGGTCATGGATACTTTACAGTACGACGGGTATTATACGAGAATGGGCGTCGCATGGTGCGTGGCCACGGCCTATGCGAAGTTTCCGAAGGAGACGGCTAAGTATCTGGAACAGAACAAGTTGCAGGATTGGACCTATAATAAGGCAATTCAGAAAATGTGTGAGTCCTACCGGGTGGCAGATGAAGATAAGGTGTACTGGAAGGCGCGGAAGAGGAAGTAGTTGTTCTTCCCTTGGATTTGGGGAAATACAGTATATATAATAGATTAGGGGGATTATAGTATGAAATTATACATTAAGCAAAAGATTTTTTCTTGGAACGATAAGTTCAGTGTTTATGATGCAAACGGTGAAGAACGGTATTGGGTAGAAGGTGAGCTCTTTTCCTGGGGAAAGAAGCTTCATGTGTATGATAATTTGCAAAGAGAGGCGGCGTTTATCCGCCAAGAGGTGCTGACCTTTTTGCCAAAGTTTATTGTTTCCATCAATGGGCAGGATATTGCAGAAATCGTAAAGGAATTCACGTTCTTTAAGCCAAGGTATCGGATTGACGGTCTCAGTTGGGAGATTGACGGAGATTTCTGGGACCATGATTACGAGATTATGAAAAACGGACGTACGATTGTGAGCATCAGTAAGGAATGGTTTACTTGGGGAGACTGCTATGAGTTAGATATTGAAAGTCCGGAGGATGAAATTCTTGCTTTGGCAGTAGTTCTGGCGATTGATTGTGTTATTGATGCACAAAGAAATAATTAGAGGACCGAAAAAGAGAAGAGGCTTTTACGCCATGGCGTAAAAGCCTTTGTTGTTGTTTGTATAAGCGTTGTAAGCATTTAGATGAGCTTCGTAACCGTTTCTTCGATTGTTGGTATTGTGAAAGAAATTTGGCCGTTTCTGATTGTCAATAACCGTATCCTGTACCGTCACATCGATGGAGCGCTTCGGTCTACCGATATAAGCATTTGCCGGATCAAAAGGCTTCCGGGTCATAAACTCCAACGGCGCATTTAAGTGCTCCGCATTTCGGAAATTTAAGGAATTCATCATTTCATAAGCATTTAGACGGTCCTGTGTCAGTCGCTCGGGAGAACGTTCCACACGCTCGGTCTCTTCGTTGGAAAAGACCTCAGGCACATCGGTGACGGCTTGTACTTCCAAGGAGGCGTCATGGTTGCTGTTGATAAGGGCAGTATGAGCTGCAGCCGCGGTATGTCCGGTGGCATAAGGACTGGATGTGTAATATCCGTAACTGTTTCCGATGGGTGACAGCATGGCAAACCTCCTTTCAGGAACGTCCTTTACATCAGTAATCGAGTCGTCGAATACTGATGTATAGGTTCGCTTATATTTTATCATAAAATCATTCAAAAAGCAAATGAGAAAAATAGCAATCCGTTTTTATTGTTTGGTTGAAAATATGTATAAAAAGAGGTATAATGTGCAACAGAACAGAAGAAAACATGAGGAAACAACGCATGCTAAGATTTTGATGAAACAAAGGAGGAAACTGTTTATGTGGAAGTGGTTATTACTCGGATATTTTGTGGTGAACCTGATTGTATTTTTAATGTATGGTATCGATAAATACAAAGCAACCCACAAAAAGTGGAGAATTCCGGAGGCAACCTTAATCGGCGCAGCGGTATTCGGTGTGGTCGGTGCGCTGGCAGGAATGTATATCTTTCACCATAAGACAAAAAAACCGAAGTTTTATATCACCGTGCCGGTAATTTTTGCATTAGAATTGGCGGTGGCGATATGCCTATATTTGTTTGTACTCTAAAATGTCTACATTCGCTCCTGCTTTGGCGTAATTCCTTTCCACTTTTTGTAGGTCCGGATAAAATGACTGCAGTCAAAGAATCCGGTCTCCAAGGCAATGTAGTTGATGTCGTAGTCTGTGTGAAGCAGTAGGTCCTGGGCCTTTACCAGGCGAATATAGGTAATGTATTCCTTACAGGAACGGCCGTAGTGTTCACGGAACAGCTTGGCAAAATGGGAGTAGCTCATATGGCACATGGCGGCCAAATCCTGGATTTCCAAGGATTCGCCGGAATGGGTGTCGATGTATTCCAAAATATGATGAAAGGTAAAGTCGGTATCGCCCCGGTGTCTTGCGGCGGAACCGACTTCTTTGTTTGATTTCTTTGCAATCTCGATAAGAATGCTGTACAAGTCGGCCTGCATCTGTAGGGAATAAAAGTTATCCTTAGTTTGATAAGTATTCAGAATTTGTCGCATATAGGTGGTCATCGGTTCGGTGGACAGAGTTTCTCCGGGAATGAGGATACAAAAGTCTTCCGGAGCCGGACGATGGATGAAATAATCATACAGTTTTGCCTGATGGGCCGGAGGCAGTGTCAGGGTATGGAAGTCGAATTTAACGACGGTGTATTCCACCGATTCGGTTACCTGGGATACTTGATGAAGCTGGAGCGGGTAAATATAGCATAAATCCCCGGCGGTCAGTACATGGTTTCTTTCATTGCAGGTGATGCGGATGGCGCCCTTCTTTATGTACAGAATCTCACTGTAATAATGCCAGTGCAGAGTGAACTCTTTGGTATCGGAAAGATAGACCTCGTAAGGCTGGTTTAAGATATCGGAAACCTCGAATAACTGCATGTCTGTCCTCCTTTCGCAATTGTTTCGATAACTTAAGTGTACCACCGTTATCCGGGGGTGTCAATGAGAAACAGAATTGCTCATAATAGGTTTGTACAATTTTTTGCTTTCTTTGTCATAGAAAAATAGTTAGACAAATTGATAGATTTGTGATAAAATCTAGGTAGGTTTTTGAGAATGTGAGAGGAAAGGTTTTTACAAAATTTTGATACTTGAAAGGAGTATTCTCATGCAGTACGGTTATTTTGATTTGGAAAACAAAGAGTATGTGATTACCCGTCCGGATACCCCGGCACCGTGGGCCAACTATTTGGGAGATCCGGAGTACGGTGCTATTATTTCCAATAATGCGGCTGGCTACAGTTTTGTAAAGTCCGGCGCAAACGGACGTATTACCCGTTATCGTTTCAATTCCGACATGGCACTTCCGGGAAGATACATTTATATTCGTGATAACGACGCGAAGGATTACTGGTCCGCGTCCTGGCAGCCGGTAGGAAAGCCGTTAGATACATACAAGAGTGAGTGTCGTCACGGCACCGCCTATACGGTGATTTCCGCAGAATACTTAGATATTAAGTCTGAGACGACTTACTACGTTCCGTACGGTAAGACCTACGAGGTATGGCGTACGAAGATTACCAATAACAGTGACAAGGACAGAAATCTTTCTTCCTTTGGTTTTGTGGAGTT
>JAZUBD010000149.1:0-6002 GCA_045638305.1 Lachnospiraceae bacterium | reverse complement strand
ACACATGCCGGAACTTGTTTCCTTTTCCGACGGGAGCAGGTATTGGGAACATACCTACGAGAAATTTTCAGCAACCGTATATATACCGGTCTGTGCACCGATTGCCGATATCGTTAATTTCGGCTTCCGTGCACCGTACTTACTTGTTTTTGAAGAAACCAAACTTTCTCCGGAGGAGTCAAAAAACTATGCCGATTCCACCGGACTTACCGATATCGCTAAGGAATACTGCGGAAGCGTTGTATTTATTTATCCGACCTGTGACGGCGGCTGGGACAATGCTCCGGAGGATTTATTCGCGTCTATCATTTCGGAATCCAGAATCAGCCAGTACTACAAGGACGGCGCTGCCATTATGCGTGACCGCTTTACCGGCAATTGGACCGGATATTATATCCGCGGTGCGGTGCTCCGTACCTTCCTTTACGGTCGGGGCAAATCCGCAGACTACATAGCCAAGCATTGCTTACAGCGCATCGAGGGAGACGGTCTGTACGGCAAGGGAGATATCACTCCGGTAGGCTGTATCCTGGAGGGACTTTCCGTTGTGCCGCAGCCGGCAGAGAATGCGCGGGATATCCCGGTGGTTTCCGTGGGCAACAGTGAAACTGTCAATGCCGCATTGTCCGCAGGCCTTGACCATGTTTTAGTGAAAGCGTCCGCAGAATATAAAAACGATTTCCACAACTTCTGTGACCGTTTCCATCGTATGATGGGCAACCTCATTCCTCAGGCTGACATGGAGGAAATGGGTATGGTATGCGAACCGGGTTATTGTACCGTTCCGACCTCCGGCGACAACCGGGGCGACGACAAAGATACCGCAGAGCATAATATCGGTTACATCGCATATTACAATAAAAAAATTATGGAAGAGGGCAAAAAGGTCCCGCTTCTGTTCTGTTTCCACGGCGGCGGAGATTCTGCTTTCTGTATGACAAACGTATCCGGCTGGTTCCGTGTGGCAGCAAAATACAACTTCCTGTTAATCAGCGTAGAACATCACATGAACAGCACCGCCACCGAAGCCGTGGCTGTACTGAATCAGTTAAAGGATAAGTATCCGGTAGATACGGAGCAGATATACTCCACCGGCTTTTCCATGGGCGGCTGCAAGTCCTGGGATTTGTTCCAGGAGTACCCGAAGCTGTTTGCCGGTGTAGCACCGATGTCCGCCACCTTTGAGGTAGGCCTTAATGTCTTCGGACAGGAAGCAGGTCCGATTAACCGTGACACCGTGGTTCCGACCTTCTATGTAGGCGGTGAAATTACTCCGCTTCCGGAGCTTCCGTTCCAGGCACAAAAGTGCATCGACCGCGTAGCTTACGTTTTCGACATAAACAAGGTAGTGACCGGTTATGATGTAAAACTGGAGGACAAAGATTCCTGGAAGAATCCGATTTACGGAATCGACGGTGATGCTGTCTACAAGATTCCGGACCCATCCCGCGGCAGCGTTCTGACCCTTAACCTGTTTGAGAGTGAAAACGGATGCTGTTATACCGTTTTCGGCAGTGTGGACAATCAGGGCCATGAGGTGCGTCACCACAGCTGTGAACACGCATGGAAATTTTTACAGAACTTCCGCCGTTTACCGGACGGCACCATCGTAGGCGGTAAGACGGAAGATATCAAAGCCATTTTCGAAGTTTAGATAGAGCTACACTTTTTCATTTTCATTTACTTTTTCCGGAGAGGAGTCGGTCAGTCGGGACCGGCTCTTTTCTATTTCCCGGTCCTGTATATTTTTTCCGTTCCGGGCAATACTCCTTTCAAAGCCTATTTGAATAAAAAGGAGTGTCTGTTATGTTACATAAAATCGTAGTATGCCAAAATCACCCTCATCCTTTGATCCCTTTTCTGTCCCGGTTCGGAGCGTTGTTTTGTATCCTTATTTCCCTCTTGCTCCTGTTACCGGTCCGGGAGTATGCGTCTAACGCCGCCGTTCCCTCCCTTTCTTTAGAGGACCGTATCCTCCGCCTGCATATCCTTGCGGCGGGAAACGACACCTCCTCCCAGGAAATTAAACTGCACGTCCGGGATGCGGTGCTAACGCATATTCAGGATGCCGTAGCCGACGCGGATACCGCACGGGAAGCAGAAGACGCCCTCGCTCCGCTTCTCCCGGAAATTGTGGCTGTGGCCAATCGCATCTTGGAGGAAGCCGGCGTTTCTTACCGGGCAACCGCAGAGCTTACCACGGAGTTTTTTCCCATTAAGCAATACGGTTCCCTTCTGCTTCCTCCGGGTGAATACCGGGCCCTGCGTATCATCCTGGATGAAGGAGCCGGAAAGAACTGGTGGTGCATGCTTTACCCGTCCCTTTGCTTTACAGAGGGCATAACTGCTACCCTTCCCGAGGACGAAAAGGAAGAGCTCCGGGGCTTACTCAGTGAGGACGAGTTTGATACCCTCTTTTCCGTAAAAGAAAAAAAGCCGGTCTTCCGTTTCCGGCTTGCGCAGTTGTGGAAAGAACTGTGGGGACGCCGCTAAATGGACGCCCCCACACTTGCTTGCCGACATAAACGTTACGTCGGTCTTTTATATTTTCCGTTATTCTCCCATCATTTTCTGCTCGTAAGGATTATCCAAGGTGGCATCAAAGCCGGGTAATAAATATTCTTCCTTCATGTACTTATGAATATCTAAGTCCAGAAAATAATTACAGAACATGATGCCCACATAGGTAATCTTCATTTCCCCGGACTCCGGCACCATAGCATAGACAAAGCCGTAATAACGGTCCTGATCCATAGCTACCAAATCATATCCTTCCGGCTCTCCCGTGACGGAGTAAAGACCTTCATACTCCTCCACCCCTATCGTTTGTAACCGCTTTAATTCCTTCCCGTAGGCTTCCCCATCCTTATACTCTACCGTCAGATACGATACATACTGCGGATCAAACGGATTGTAGTACACATACCGAAAATCCTGTACATACATTTGCGGAGTAATCTTTTCCGGAAAAACAACAAATTGTCCGGTGCGGGGCTTTCCGTACTCCATGTTACAGTCCATTCCGATATAATCGGAGTACCTTGCCACATCATCATACACCTGCACCTTCGTCATGGCAGAATCAAGCATAAGCAAACTCACTACTCCGAACACCATTGCTACCCTGATAAGAATATAAAGCAAACCGGCACCGATGATAATTCCTAACGTCAAAAATATTTTTTTGGATCTGGACCATTTTTTCTTTACCTTTTTTACGGAATCCGCCTGCCGATTCCGAAACTCCTCTGTTTTTACCAACTCTTCTGTTTTTCCGTCTGTCTTCATGGCATCATAGGTCAGTCTGCAGCTCTCGCATTCCGCCATATGTTCTTTCACCAATCCCGTACTGTCTTCACTGCACGCCTTATCCACATACAACGGCAACAAATCCTGTATTACTTCACATGATAATCTCATTTCATTGCCTCCTTAATTTTTTGTCTGGCACGATAAAAGGTTACCCGCGCCCAGCTTTCCGTTTTTCCGTGAATTCCTCCGATTTCTTTAAACGACAATTCTCCGAAGGTGCGCATCCAGAAAACTTCTTTGTAAGGTTCTTCCAACGTATGTAAGATCAAATGAATCTCTCTCGCTGTGTCCTTTTCCAGCGCCCGGTTTTCCGGGTTATCCTTTGCGGGGATATTCTCCCAATCCTCCACCGCTTCATACTTCTTCTTTTTGCAATGATTATAAAAACTATTCTTTGCTATTTGAAGCATCCATGTGACCATACTGCACTTTCCTTCAAAGGTATCAATCTTTTTCAAAACCTTAAAGAAGGTTTCCTGGGTGATTTCTTCCGCCAAATCCGGGTCGTTGCATAGATCCAGCAAGTACAAATATACCTGTCGGTAATATGTTTTGTAAAGCTTATCAAAATCTTCCAAGGTCACCTCCCCTTTCCTTCGTTCTGTATATTAGACAATGCAACACGTGATTTGTTACAAATTTTCTCAAAAAAAATGTAAGCACGCAATCTTTCACTTGCACACATAAGATTACCGGACTTGCAAAACACCGATACCTGAGATATAATCACAATATCATAAGATATAAGGAGCTTTTATGAACGCAATTTTATCTACTCATACCGCGTACGCTTACGCTAAAATCAATCTTTCCCTGGACATCCTGGGTACCTTACCGAACGGTTACCACGAGGTCCGGATGATTATGCAGTCCTTACAACTGCACGATACAATTACCCTTACGACAAACAATACCCCGGGCATTATAATGACCTGTAGCGATCCCTCACTGCCGGTGGATGAGCGCAACCTTGCCTACCGGGCGGCGGTATCCTTTTGCGAGGCATATCACATCTCGGACGGAATCGCCCTGCATCTGGAAAAGAAAATCCCGGTTGCCGCAGGACTGGCAGGAGGAAGCTCCGATGCCGCTGCCGTATTGCGAGGCTTAAACGAAATGTACGGATGTCCGGCAACTCCGAAAGACCTGGCTGAGCTAGGCGTAAAATTAGGCGCCGACGTGCCGTACTGTCTCATGCTGGGCACTGCTCTTTCGGAGGGTATCGGCGAACGATTAACTGCGCTTCCTTCCGCCCCGGCCTGTCATTGCCTTTTGATAAAACCGGCCGCCGGAGCTTCCACAAAGCAAATCTATACCGAATACGACGCTTTGGTACAAACCGCAAACATCAAGCACCCGGATACGGATGCATTGCTCTCCGCCCTGTCCAAAGGCGATTACACCGCCCTCGTGTCCGGTCTCTGTAACGTCCTGGAGCCGGTCACCATGGGCCTCGTACCGGACATCGCCGTCATCAAAGAAACCTTACAGGCCCTCGGCGCCGACGGTGTCTTAATGAGCGGAAGCGGTCCTACCGTCTTCGCCCTCTTCTCTGACCTTGAAACATCAAAACGCGCCGAAGCGCACTTCCTTGCAACGGAATATGCACCCGGCACGTTCTTGACACGTTTTTACCAGCCGAAGTAGGAACTTTCAAGCAGGCAAAAGCGCGCATTGTATGGCATAAACTTAGCAAGGGACTCGACCGTAGAATTATTTTCTTTGAATTTGTGCAGGATGTTAGTTTTTCTTATTGGCTCATAACATAACAGCAATGTTCAGACAGGACGTCTGAACAAGGTGACACGCGCCACGGACGGCGCGTCGGAACCGGTTGTGTCACTTTTTCCCAAAACCCTAATGAGGCAATTAGAAAATCTTACATCCGTAACCCATGAAAAGAAAATAATTCTGCGGCCAAGTCCCTTTTTGATATACCAAAGCGCGCTTTGCCGTCCAAATCCTACATCGGCGCGTAGGCGGTTTTTACGCTGACGCCGGCCAGGCGGCCGATTTTCCCTGCCAGGGCACTGATGGTGTCCTGGGGAGCGTCCACTGCCACACTCATGATACTGATATTTTTCTGCCGGTACGGAATTCCCATCCGTCCGATAATTACTTCACCGTACTCATGCAAAATCGCATTCAAATGTTCCGCAGACTTCAAATCCTGCACAATAATCCCCATAACCGCTACTCGTGTTTCCATACTTACACCTCCGTAGATTTATACTCCATCTTTATCATAATACACTTCAAAAAAAATTTCCACTTTTTTTCATTTTGGGGGTTAAGTTCTTAAAAGCGCCGTCCGATATAGTGTATAAGAATAGGTGGAATGTTTTCCGCCACAGGATAGACAAGTAGGAAACCGCACAAGAGCGAAGGAGTCGCATCGCGTTTTCCGTTCGCTTACTTTAACCAAGGAGGGTTTATTATGAATACAAATCAGATTCTTTCTGCAACCAATTCTTATCAGACTGCGGAGGCCTATAAGAAGACTTCCGATTCCAAAGCAGCAGATACCGCCGCAAAAACCACCGAGACCGCCGATACCGAGGCGTTTGTCTACGAGAAAAAGAGCGCGGACAAGGCTGCTACCAACAATCCAAAGAACAAAAATTATGTAACCTTAACCAAAGAGAACAAGGATATTATTGCGCAGTTAAAGGCCGATGCCGAACAGCGTA
>JAZUBD010000148.1:0-1999 GCA_045638305.1 Lachnospiraceae bacterium | reverse complement strand
AGGCTTTGGAGAAAGATTGTGAATGTCCGGTTTGTGCCATGCGGCAGGAGTTGGAGAAGGCATCCTTGGAGTATACCCTGGGACCGAGTTATATGGAGGATGACATCCGGATGGTGACAGACAAGGCGGGCTTTTGCGGGGTACATGCAAAGGAGCTTTATAGACAGCAGAACCGTCTCGGTCTGGCGTTGATTTTAAAGACTCATATGGACCGTACCATCAAGGATGTGGAGCGTCTGGCCAAGGGGCCGGTGATGGGAGGCGGTTTGTTTAAGAAAAAGTCCGACGCGCCGGTGGTGGAATATATGAAGAAACTGAATGCTTCCTGCTTTATCTGCGAGAGAGTAGAGAATGTGTTCGAACGGTACATTGCCACCGTCTTTTACCTATATGAAAGAGACGGAGAGTTTCGAGAGAAGCTGGCAAAGAGTAAAGGCTTTTGTAATGAGCACTATGCGCTTTTGTATGAACAGGCACCGATGCAGCTTTCGGGACGGGATTTGCAGGAGTTTATCGAAATGTTAAACGAGGTGTATCTTTCCAATATGAAACGGGTAAGGGATGATTTGGAGTGGTTCACCGATAAGTTCGATTATCGTAATGCGGATGCTCCATGGAAGAATTCCAAGGACGCCTTACCGCGGACGATTTTAAAGACCAACAGCGTTGATGTGGAGTAAAATAAAGAATAATCGAGGAAAACTTAGAATAATAGAGTATATTAGAGTATATATTTGAAAATTTATAAAATGACACGGATTGCTCCGAGGGAAAAACTTGCATCTTTTTTCACGAGTATGTAATATATGGATATCGGTTAGCACTCGGGAAAGAGGAGTGCTAACAAAAACTGACAGAAAGCGGGAAGGTCCGCGCAAAATAGAAGGAGGATTCATCATGAAGTTAGTACCGTTAGGCGATAAGGTGGTATTAAAGCAGTTAGTAGCAGAGGAAACGACGAAGTCCGGTATCGTTCTTCCGGGCCAGGCAAAGGAAAAGCCGCAGCAGGCAGAGGTTATAGCGGTAGGACCGGGTGGAATGGTAGACGGTAAGGAAGTTACCATGCAGGTTAAGGTTGGAGATCAGGTTATTTACTCTAAGTACGCAGGTACGGAAGTAAAGCTGGGTGAGGAAGAGTTCATCATCGTAAAGCAGAATGATATCGTAGCAATCGTAGAAGATTAATTTTTTGGAGGTTTAAATCATGGCAAAGGAAATTAAGTATGGCGCAGAGGCAAGAACCGCGCTGGAGCAGGGCGTAAATAAGCTTGCAAATACCGTAAAGGTGACCCTTGGACCGAAGGGTAGAAACGTAGTTTTGGATAAGTCCTACGGTGCACCGCTTATCACTAACGACGGTGTTACCATTGCAAAGGAAATTGAGCTTGAGGATGCATTCGAGAACATGGGTGCGCAGCTTGTAAAGGAAGTTGCAACCAAGACCAACGACGTAGCAGGTGACGGTACCACCACCGCTACCGTTTTGGCACAGGCAATGATTAACGAAGGTATGAAGAACCTGGCTGCAGGCGCAAATCCAATCATCTTAAGAAAAGGTATGAGAAAGGCTACCGAGTGTGCGGTAGAGGCTATCTCCAACATGAGTTCCGCAATTACCGGCAAGGAGCAGGTGGCAAAGGTTGCGGCTATCTCCGCAGGCGATGAGACCGTAGGCCAGATGGTAGCGGATGCGATGGAAAAGGTTTCCAAGGACGGTGTTATCAGCATCGAGGAGTCCAAGACAATGAAGACCGAATTAGACGTAGTAGAGGGTATGCAGTTTGACCGCGGATACATTTCCGCATATATGGCTACCGATATGGATAAGATGGAAGCAAATCTTGACAATCCGTACATTCTCATTACCGATAAGAAGATTTCCAACATTCAGGATATCCTTCCGGTGTTGGAGCAGATTGTACAGTCCGGACAGAGACTTCTCATCATTGCCGAGGATGTTGAGGGTGAGGCCCTTACTACCTTAGTTCTTAACAAGCTT
>JAZUBD010000147.1:0-3248 GCA_045638305.1 Lachnospiraceae bacterium | reverse complement strand
ACCCCGGCGTTGTGTAACATCGGAGTATCCTGTAATCTGCGGTTTACATCTTTCAGGGTGAGGGCAGATTCTTTGATGGAAAGTGCGCAAGCCTGCTTGCTCTCCGACAGGTCTATTTTGTAAAGAGGTTCGGAGGCTGACATTTTCACGATGTTTTTGTAGATATCGCGAAGCTCACGTTTTTTGTGGGTAGAATAACGGGGACTACGGGAAACGTAATCCTGCAAATAATAATTATACACGTTTAACATAAGCAAGCCTCCTTTCTCACTTAGTCTCATAAAGAGCGATAGAATATACGGTAAAACTGCAACACCGGGCCTCCTGCCGCAGGTGTCGGGAACGCTGGTTTGATAAAAACCGACAATTCCCCATATATATTATACACCCGGAAAAGAAAACTTGTAAAGTATTTTTGGGGAAAATTCGGCTAAGCCTTGAAAAAAATGGGAAGAATTGCTATGATAGTGTGAGGAGATTGCGAAAGTCGCGAGATGACGGAGCAATCCGTGTATTACCTTGGCATGGAAAAAGTATCTAAGGGAGGGCAACACAATGTGTGGATTCGCCGGATATGTTGATTATAAAAGAGCAGAAGCACATCGGGAAGAACTGCGGAAGATGACAGAGGTTATTATTCACCGCGGTCCGGATTCCGAGGGCTATTACGAGGATGATGCGGTAGGATTGGGCTTCCGCAGACTCAGTATTATCGGTATCGAGAATGGCCGGCAGCCGATTTTAAACGAAGACGATAGTATGGTTCTGACCTTTAACGGTGAGATTTATAACTATGCAGGTATTCGTGAGGAGCTTCGTGCAAAGGGACATGTATTTACCACGGACAGTGATTCCGAGGTTCTTTTGCATGGCTTTGAGGAGTACGGACAGGATATTTTAAAGAAGCTTCGCGGAATGTACTGCTTTGTGATTTGGGATATTAAGAAGAAATGCATGTTTGCGGCAAGAGATGGGTTCGGA
Source organism: Lachnospiraceae bacterium (assembly GCA_045638305.1). GTDB lineage: Bacteria > Bacillota > Clostridia > Lachnospirales > Lachnospiraceae > SIG307. The sequence goes on along the minus strand of JAZUBD010000147.1, from coordinate 2,267 downwards.
ATCAAGCCGTTTTACTATACGGAGCCAAACGGGGACGAGCTGGTCTTCGGCTCGGAGATTAAGTCGATTCTGCAGCATTCTTCCGTTAAGAAGGAACTAAACGAAGATGCGATTTACAGTTATCTTTCTTTCCAGTTTTCCGCAAGAAGTGAGAGCTTCTTCAAGGGGATTTTTGAATTGCCTCCGGGACATTTCCTTGCCTATTCCAAGGAAGAGGGCGTATGTGTCAAGGAATACTGGGATCCGAAGTTTGATACGGATGAAAGTCTTACCTTAGAAGACGCGGTAAAGAAGATTGAAAATGTGTTTGACGATTCCGTAAAGGTACATCTGACGGCAGACACGGAGGTAGGAAGCTTCCTTTCCGGCGGTATCGATTCCAGTTATGTGGTGAGTACCGCAAAGTGCCCGAAGACCTTTACCGTAGGGTTTTCTGACGGCGGTTACAGCGAGATTGCCTATGCGAAGGAACTGGCAGGAATTCTCGGTGTGGAGAATCACAGCAAAGTGATTACCCCGGAAGAGTATTGGGATGCCATTCCGAAGGTGCAGTATCATATGGATGAGCCGGTGGCAGATCCGTCTGCGGTGGCGCTGTTCTTTGTAAGTCAGTTGGCAAGTAAGTACGTAAAGGTTGTTTGTTCCGGTGAGGGTGCGGATGAGTTGTTCGGCGGCTATAACGTATATCAGACCGTGATTGCAAATCGCGCTATGGATTGGTTGCCGAAGCCGCTTCGTGCCGCATTGGCAAAGGTAATGAAGTGTATTCCGTTCCGCTTTAAGGGGAAGGAGTATTTGATTCGTACCGGTACGCCGTTGTCGGAGCGTTATATCGGAAATGCGTATATTTTCCGTGAAAAAGAGATTGACCGTTTGCTTGTAAAGCCGACAGGAAAGATGACGACGGCAGAGCTTACGGCACCGTATTACGAGCGTGCCAAGGATTTGGACGATGTACAGAAAATGCAGTATATCGATATGAAGTTCTGGCTCAGAGGAGACATTCTCCGTAAGGCAGACCGTATGAGTATGGCTCATTCCCTGGAGCTTCGTGTGCCGTTCCTGGATTATGAAGTAATGAAGGTGGCGGGGACCATACCGCTGTCCTTAAAGGTAGATAAGAATACCACGAAAAAGGCTCTTCGTCTGGCGGCACTGAAGAATACGCCGAAGGCATCTACCGAGCGTAAGAAGCTGGGCTTCCCGGTGCCGATTCGTGTATGGCTTCGTGAAGAGCAGTATTATAACCGTGTAAAGGAAGTGCTCCTTCGTCCTTATATGACCAAGCTGTTTCGGGAGAAGGAAATGGTGGCACTTCTGGATGCCCATTATGCAGGCAAGAAGGATTACTCCAGAAAAATTTGGTGTCTGTATTGCTTCGGACTGTGGTATGCGGAATATTTTGAAAAATAGGACTGATAGCGGGGCTGTCGCAGGAATGCGCAGCCTCCTTTTTTTATTTGCCTTATGCCCCCGATTTATGATATAATCATTTTATAGAGTGGTGTGTCAATTTACCAATGAGACAGGGGGCGTTTGCAATGGGCGAAGTGTTGGGAATTTTTCTGGATAATTTGTTGGGCTTTGACGGATTGATTTTGTTGGCAGCATTGTGCAATGTGTTTGCTTATCTGAACACGCGGAACAAGACCAACCGGGTGTATTACCATTTTAATGCCCAGGACAAGCTGGTGAATCTCACGGAGGACGTGAAGGAGGCTATCAAAGGCACCGCGAAGGCAGAACGGAAGAAGCTGACGGTAAACGAGCTGCTGGAGTACAGAGAGCAGATGAATCGCAGCTATGCGTTTTATTGTAATTTTACCACCATGTTTCCGTTGTTGGGAATGTTAGGTACGGTGATTTCCCTGATTCCGATGGTGAATCTTATCGGAACGGAGACCACAGGGGCATTTTTTGCGGCACTGACTTCCACCTTCTGGGGCATTGTGGCAGCGCTGGTATTTAAGTTTCTGGATTCCTTTTTGTCTTACAAAATCGAAGATAACGAAAAGCATATGGAGTATTTGTTGAACCCGAAAAAACGTGACGGACAGGAGCGCGATGAATGAAAAAAAGAGAATTGATATTGGATTTCACTTCTCTGTTGGATGTTATTATGATTCTTCTGTTTGTGGTAATCAGTAATATGAGCCTGGTATCGGCAAATGCCAATGCGGCAGCCAGGGAGGAAACGGAGGCCGCCAAGGAAGCATTGGCAGCGGAGCAGATGCAGGCGGAAGAAGCGGCAGAGAAGATTGCGGAAC
>JAZUBD010000146.1:0-1710 GCA_045638305.1 Lachnospiraceae bacterium | reverse complement strand
GAACAACCGCCCACAAGGTGGGTTGACCTATATGATTTTAGTTGGAAAAGCCGCCCTAATCACTCGGTCAAAGTTATGAGGGCGGTTTTTCTATATTGACTTACTTACAAAACGTAAAAACGAATGTAAGTAAAGCTAACAGAAAGAGTCCGAAGGACAACAAATCTCGAAATTCAAATTTGTTCTGATTCTTCATAAGCTCCACCTCCATTCCGTAAGAATGAAGGTCAACACACCCTGTAACACGATTGTTCCATAAGTTTATTATAACATAAATCGAACAAATGTTCAAGTGTGAAATGACGGATTTTGAATAAAATTTAAGAGAAGAAAAGGAGCAGCGGTTGTATGGAAAACGGTGGACTGATACAGACCTTAGAAGAACAAGTCGTATCCCTTTTACAAAAAAAGAACTTTCACATCTCTTTTGCGGAGTCTTGTAGCGGAGGCATGTGCTCGGCACGGCTGGTAAGTGTGGCCAGTGCTTCGGCGGTGTTTGATGCGGGCGTGGTGACCTATGCAAACGAGGCGAAGATAAAATATCTCGGAGTGAATTCGGAGACCATCGAACGCTACGGGGTGGTCAGTGAACCGGTGGCGGGCCAAATGGCAGAAGGTGTGGCGAAGGCACAGAATGCAGAGGTCGGTGTGGGTGTATCCGGAATTGCGGGACCAACCGGAGGAACTGCCACAAAGCCGGTGGGCATGGTTTGTTTCGGATTTTACGTGGACGGAGAACTAACCACGGTGACAAAACAGTTCGGGGATTTGGGACGAAACGTAGTAAGAGAAGCGGCAACGGAGTTTGTGTTTGAAAAATTAGTGGAGTTGCTTCAAGATAGATAAAAATACTAGGGAGGATTTAGAAAATGAAACCGTATGAACACAAAGTACAGTACTACGAAACCGATAAGATGGGCATCGTGCACCATTCCAACTATATTCGTTGGATGGAAGAAGCGAGAGTAGATTTTCTGGAACAAATCGGCTGGGGTATGGACCGGTTGGAGGCACTGGGGATGGTGTCCCCGGTGACCGGTGTGGAATGTAAGTACAAGGTAAGTACGAAGTTCCCGGAGCGAATCCGGATCGAAGTGGGAATTGAAGAATTCCGCGGTGTAAAGTTAAAAATAAAGTATGCCATGTACAAGGAAGACGGCACCCTTGCCTGTGAAGGGCATTCGGAACATGGTTTCCTTGATACAAGCGGTAAAATTATTTCCGTGAAGAAGGAGTTCCCGGAGTGCTATGCGGCGTTGATGGAGTATGTGGAAGGATAGTTATATAAAAATGGGGTTCCGTATATGCGGAACCCCGTTTTTGCTGTTGCAAATCTCTTAGTTCTTTTTAAATCTAAACACATTCCAGGACAGCGGCTGTACCTCGGCGGTAAGCTTTCCACCTTCGAAAGTCTGGCCGGTAATGGTCTTTGGAAGGATTGCATTCTCATTGTCGAAGCTGTTCTTTACGGAAAGGTCCTCGCAGTACATCACAATCTGCTCCTCAAAGGTATAGCCTTCGAAACCGCGGATATCCAGTTCTACCGGATAGGAGGTCTCGGCATTACGGTTGATGGCAAAGATGGTTAAGTTGTCACCATCCATTGCGGCAGCAGTGTCCACGTACGGAACGCCTTCCTTTTCCATGTACTGAGAGGTGTCGTTTACGGCATAACCCGGGATGTCGTAAGTCTCACATGCGGTGTCTACC
>JAZUBD010000145.1:0-6471 GCA_045638305.1 Lachnospiraceae bacterium | reverse complement strand
CTCGTTGTAGGTAAACTCCGCCACACAAACGGAACGATGGAACAGGCTGCCCCCCGGAAGCTCTCCGGTGTGGTAGAACAAGTAGGAATGTCCCTTAAAATCACATACGCCCGGATGATTGGTAAATACACCGCCCTCTTCCGTCATCAGCACACCGCCATACTTCCACGGACCTGTCGGATTCTCAGAGGTAGAGTAAGCCAGATGCTCATCTCTCTTTCCTTCTCCGAACGCCGCATATACCATATAGTAAATATGATTTCTCTTATAGAACCACGGACCTTCTCCGTAGGTGGTACCGGTCATGTGGCTGCCCTTTGCAAAGGACTCTTCGGTCATCGGAATCTTTACGATGCCCACTTCCTTGTTGTAAGAAATCATATCCTCGTTCAACAGCACATAACGAAGCTCCGGATTACCGAAGTACAAATAAGCCTGACCGTCATCATCAATAAACACCGTCGGGTCGATATCGTTCCAGTCGCCCTCATCCACCAGAGGATACCCCAGGTCTTTAAACGGACCGGTCGGACTGTCGGACACGCCTACCGCGATAGCCATACCGCCGTCTTTTTTATGTACCGGACAATAGAGGTAGAACTTACCGTTACGCTCCACTGCCTGAGGCGCCCACGCTCTGTCGTCCGCCCAGCTGATATCATCCAAGGAAAAAATCGGGCCGTGCTTCTCCCAATTCACCATATCCTTTGTGGAAAAGCAATACCAATCCACCATGGTATAGAAATCATTCACCAACACATCCTCATCGTGGGTGGTATAAACATACAACGTATCCCCCAATACCATCGGTGCCGGATCTGCGGTATACATCGATGTGATAATCGGGTTCTTACAAAAAAGTTTCTTGTCTTCCATAAGATCCTCCGTAGCTTTTATTCTGCCTGTTCTGCCTTTACCGCCTCGAAATCTTCTTCAATTTCCTTAGACGGCGGTGCGGTAAGCAGGGAAACTACCACAATGCAAATAGAAGAGAAAATGAACGCCGGCAACAATTCGTAAATTGCGAATGCACCGCCAAGCTTACTGATGACAAGCTTCCAGAGGAATACCATTCCGCCGCCGCTAATCATACCCGCAATCGCACCTGCACGGTTGGTTCTCTTCCAGAACAGGGAGAACAGCATCAGCGGACCGAAGGTCGCACCGAAGCCCGCCCATGCAAAGGATACCACGTTAAAGATAACGCTGTTTTCATCCAGTGCAATCACAATTGCAATCAAAGCAATGGCAAGTAACGTAATTCTGGTTACGAGCATTACCTGCTTATCCGTCGCCTTCTTCTTCGCAACACCCTGGAAAATGTTCTTTGCAAATGCGGAAGCTGCAATCAACAGATAAGAGTCGGAAGAGCTGATGGTTGCCGCAAGAATACCGGCCATAACAAAGCCTGCTAAAATTGCCGGCAAAGAGCTGGTCGCAAGGGTAATAAAGATATTCTCCGCAGCCGCCTTGGTAAGGTGTGCCGTCGGGAACAACGCTCTACCCGCAATACCAATGAATACTGCTACCGCAAGGGAAATCACTACCCAAATCATTGCGATTCTTCTGGAGAACTTAAGCTCTCCTTCCTTACGGATTGCCATAAAACGAAGAAGTACCTGCGGCATACCGAAGTAACCGAGGCCCCATGCCATCATAGAACATACCGTTAAGAAACCGTAGTCGGAAGCCGCGCCGAATACCGGAGCTCCTGCTTCCACAAGCTGAACGCCGCCTGCATCTACAGTCGGATTACCGAGACCGAAGAATTCGAAAAATCCCGGAATGGACTTCGCATTGTCCAGTACCGCACCGACACCGCCGGCATTTCCAGTACTGATAACAACGATAACCGCTAACGCAACAATCATGACAATACCCTGCATAAAGTCGGAAGCACTCTCTGCAAGGAAACCTCCCAGAAGGGTGTATAACAATACGAATACCGCACCGATAATCATCATGGTCTCGTACTTCATTCCGAATAACGTGGAGAACAACTTACCGCAGGTCACGAAACAGCTTGCCGCATATACCGTGAAGAAAATCAGAATGAATACCGCAGCAATGGACATAATTACCTTCTTCTTCTCGCGGAATCTGTTGGAGAAAAAGTCAGGAAGCGTAATGGAATTATTCGCTCTTACGCTGTAACGACGAAGTCTCTTCGCCACAATCAACCAGTTCAAGTAGGTACCGATTGCCAGACCAAACGCGGTCCAAAATGCATCCGCCAGACCACACCAATAAGCAACACCCGGCAAGCCCATTAAAAGCCAGCCACTCATGTCGGAAGCCTCCGCACTCATCGCCGTTACCCACGGACCGAGAGATCTTCCTCCAAGGAAATAGTCCTCGGAACTCTTATTTGCCTTTTTCGCAAATACTACACCGATTACAATAACAACTGCCATGTAAATAATCATGGCTACTAAAATCTGTATGGTTTTGCCATCCATATCTTTTGTGCCTCCTCCTCGGGCCAACGCCCGCAAACTACAATTTATTATAGCACAAAGGTAAAGTGATGTAAAGGAAAAGTTTTACAATTGTCCCCAAATAAAAAGCCCTCCCGAAAGCTTTCGTTGCTTTCAGGAGAGCATTTTTTATTTCATCATATCCTTTAGTTTCCGGTCGGAATATACGGACGAATCGCGCCTGCCACATTGTTAATCGGCATGGTCTGAATCCATACTTTACCCGGGCCGGATACTAACGTATTAAAGAAGCCCTCACCGCCCAGTAGCTTATTCTTAAGACCTGCCACCTGCTGGATCTCCATCTTACAGGAACTTTCCATTGCTGCCAGATAACCGGTATCTAATACCATACTCTGTCCATCAGCCAAATCATATTCGATTACCGCACCGTCAAACTCTACAAATGCAACACCGTTTCCGGACAGCTTCTGCATAATGAAACCTTCACCGCCAAAGAAGCCTGCACCCAGCTTTTTCTGCATATGTACGCTTAACTCTACCGTGCTTTCGGATGCCAAGAAACCGGACTTCTGTACAATCATCTCCTTGCCCGGTGCAATTTCAAACGGTACAATAGATCCCGGAAAACTGGACGCAAACGCAATCATGCCTTCGCCGCCCTTTGCGGTGTATGTATTTTGGAACATGGACTCACCGGAAAACATTCTGCCCAATGCCTTACCGAAGCCACCACCCGTGTTGGTGTCCATCTCCATATTCGGAGACATCCAGCTCATGGAACCTTTCTCCGTAATCATCTTCTCGCCTGCCTCCAAATGGCAAATCACCACCGGAAGATTTCCGCCCTTAATTTCGTACTTCATACTGATCCTCCATTTCCCTCAAAAAGTTTTGTAGTAGTGTATTCCTACACAGTTTATATTATATCTTATCCCATAATAAATTTCCATAGGTTTCGACAAAAAATGCAGACAAAGAAAAACCGCCGGAACCGGTATGGGTTCCGACGGGCAGTGTCATTACAAGATATAAATCTTTTCTTTAAACTCCTTCTCTACCGCAAGATATTCCACTTCGGCAAAGACTTTCTTTTCCTTAATTTCCGCAAGATAGGTATCGCATACGTCCTTTGCCTCCGCCTCTTTACCGGCCATTAAATAAGCGCTCATCTTGCTGAAAGCAAACTTTTTCCATACCCAAGGAAGGGTATCGGTAGTGTACTCCTGCTTTTTCGCATAAGCATTTAACACACCCTCACACCAATCACAAATCTCCAAAGCCTCCTCTAAAGTACCGAAGTAGCAGTAATGGGTGGTCAATGTATTTACCTGATGAACGATGACATCAAACAGGAGTCTGCCAAACTCCACCGCGCTGTCCTTCATGGCATCAAAGCCCTTCTCAAAGAAGCTAAGCGGCATCATCATCTCCTCCCGGATGCAATGACCCTCCAATGCCGGAAGTACATTCACATGCTCTCTGGCATTGTCAAAGTCCTTTCTGTGAATATAAATCCAGGCAAGAGCATAGTGTGCCTTATTGATTTTCTTCGTGTGATTGCAATAGCGGATGATATTGATTCCCTTCCGGATACCGTCATCCAAAATTGCCATTGCACGCTCCGGTTCCTCCTCTAAAAGATGCTCCATATCGATGTAGTAGCTAAGACCCGCCACCTGCTGTACATACTTCAGCACGATGTCATAGTTCATCGGATTCTTATTGGCTTCCTCCGCCAGATACTCGCAAACCGCAAGAGCACTCTGACCCGGATGTTCCACATCCTCAAGCTCTTTCATCTTCGCAAACACCTGCTCCGTAATGCGATCGTCCTGACTCTGCACATGATAGCCGAGCAGCGCATCCGTGGTAATATTTAACGCCTGGGCAATCGGCACAATCATGGAAACATCCGGAAGCCCGGCCTCCGACTCCCAACGGCTCACTGCCTGGGGCGTTACACCCAACATCCCCGCCAGTTCTTCCTGGGTAAAGCCCTTATTCTTTCTGAAAACCTTAATGTTAATTCCCAAATTATTCTTCATTGCAAACGCTCCTTTACTGTTTGATTTTATTTTCTACTTAAAACGATGGTTCAAAAATAAACTGCAGATTTATTTTGTGATTTCAGTATACCGTCCCCCGGAATAAAATTCAAACAATGGAGCATTGAATAAAAAACAATCAACCTTCCTCCGACTCCAGCCACTTTAACATCCTCTGCAAAGATGCCAGACCGTCGGCACGGCCACGTTCATACGCGCCTTCGATTTTCTTCACATCATGGCTCATTCTTCCTATCTCCAGCGGAATATCCGGCCGTATCACAAAAATTTTTCCTTGCTTTTCTAAAGTTTGAATCTCCTCTGCCATTCGGTTATATTCCTCCGCCCGGTTTTCCAGTGCAGCCGCAAACTTCGGATACTTTTTATAAAAAAGACGAATAAGTCCCCTTAGCTCCGGCTTTTTCCGATAGGATGCAGGACGGACCGAAATGACCACATTCTTTTCATAGCCCAGCTTCTGAAAGGCACGAAGGGGAATACTGTCACTGCAACCGCCGTCAAGCATCTTCTTTCCACGAAACTCCACAATACGGGATACATAAGGCATAGAAGCGGACGCCCGCAAATAGTCGATTTCCTCCACCATATCATTGACCTTGATATATTCCGCCTCACCGGTTTCTACGTTGGTACAGGTCACATAAAACTCCGTCCCGGACCGTTTGAATGCCTCATTGTCATAGGGGTCCAACTTTTCCGGCAATTCATGGTAGCAAAATTGATTGCCCACCAGATCTCCGGTCTTCAACAAACTGTAAAAGCTCATATATCGCTTATCTTTGCAGTATTTTTTATTGTAGCGGATGGTCCTCCCCTTTTGTCCGGAAACATAGGAGCATCCGGTAATGGCACCCATGGAAGTCCCGATGACTCCGTCAAAGGTAATTCCGTTGTCCATAAACACATCCAACACTCCGGCCGTGTACATCCCGCGCATAGCGCCGCCTTCTAACACCAACCCTGTTTTTTTCTTTTGCAAACTCGTACTCACACTGAAATCCTCCCTATGTCTGACATGGCATTATTGCCGATTTCCTTTAAAACAATCCATTCCGTTTCCCACAACCTCTACTCTTAACTATTATAGCAAATACCTTGTACAAATCAACTCCGGAATGCTTACAAAGCAACTATACAATGAATCTTGAAAAAACGAATCTTCCGTGCTATAATCATTGAGAAAAACAAAAGAAATAGGGGAAACTCCATGAACTTCAATACTGTAAAAAAACTACACGGCATCGCTTTTTTGTTGGAAGCCATTGCTTTACTGATAACACTTCTCATGACCATCGGGCAGAAATTCGTAAAGCCCTTGGCTCTTGCGTCATCCGATTTCAATGAGATTATTGCCATTCCGGTTTCGTCACTGATTTCTGTAATACCGGATCTTATCCTTTTTGCAATCAGCTTTTTCCTGATGAAAAAGAGCAACAGAAGTAACAGTACAACGCATGTTGTCGTTTTCACAACCGTATCAATTGTACTTCATGTACTGACCCCGAATATTGCCAACATGTTCATTCAGATGGTGGCTAGATTTCAAGGCGCGGGCTACATTGCTTCCTACAGTGCTTTAACCTCCGTCATCAGCTTCGCAACCTCTCCGCTTGAGATTGTTGCACTTACCTTGTTCTTCCTCTCTCTGGGCGGATATTACGGAACGGAACGCAAGCCGGAGTAGTTCGAAACTCACTGCTTTTTTGAATGAAAAACCCAACCACCTTTCACGATGGTTGGGTTTTCTTATCAAAGCTTCTCCGCGATATCTAAAATCAACCTCTCGGTCTTTTCCCAGCCGAGGCACGGATCCGTAATGGATTTGCCGAATACATGCTCTCCCACAGCCTGGGCTCCGTCCTCCAGGTAACTCTCAATCATCATACCCTTTACCAGACGCTTGATACCTGCATTCTGGTTGCGGCTGTGCACTACGTCTTTGGCAATGCGGATCTGCTCCAAAT
>JAZUBD010000144.1:0-7560 GCA_045638305.1 Lachnospiraceae bacterium | reverse complement strand
CACCGATGAGACCAAGAAGGCTATGAAGCAGGTATTAAAGGACATCCAGGAAGGTGTATTCGCACGTAACTGGCTCACTGAGAACCAGGTAGGTTGCCCGAACTTCAACGCTATGAGAAGAAAGGGTGCTACCCATCAGTTAGAGGAAGTCGGCGCAGAGCTTCGTAAGCTTTACAGCTGGAACAACGAGAACAAGTTAATCGACAACTAAAATCTCACTTAAAAGGGAATTAAGGGACTGTGGCAGAAATGCTTCGGTCCCTTTGTTGTTATACAATATCCTGTTTTCGGTACAGCATTCCTATTTGTACTATGCTATGCTTAAGCTACCACGTGGAAGGGAAGTTGATGGATATGAACCGGATTTTAAATTTCATTGAAGAACATCTGGAGGAGAAAATGACCAATGGGCAGTTGGCGGAGCTGGCGGGCTATTCGGAGTATCACTTTTTGCAGTTATTTAAGGCCCATACAGGGGAAACGGTCATGGAGTACATTTGCAGAAGACGGCTGTTCCGGGCTATGGACGAGATTGCTGCGGGAAGCAGAATTATCGATGTGGCATTTCAGTACGGTTTTGAATCCCATAGTGCTTTTTCCAGAGCGTTTAAACGGGAATTCGGTTTTTCTCCGTCCCTTCTCAGAACCTTGAGACTGGAGCTTGATTGCATAGGAGGGAACTGTATGGAACAGATTTATTTAAACAGTACGAAGCTTGGAACGACCAAGGAGGCGTTACTGACAGATTTGAAGGAGTTACTTAAGAAGAACAATGTTGTGGTAGAGGATGCGGTACTTGATGAAGTATACGGCGTGGCATGCAAGGTATACGAAGGAAAGTACCGGTATTCCGGGGACGAGTTTGTAACTCATACCCTGAATGTGGCGATGCTTCTGGCGGATATGGGAGCGGATGCGGATACGGTACTGGCGGGCTTGTTTTCGGACATCTCGGAACGTACAGGAGCGGTGGATTTGTCTACAGAGTTGCCGGAAAAGGTATGGAACATTGTGGACAAAATCGGATTGTGGCATACGGATAGAGACAATTGTCCGGAGGAAGTACTTCTCATTAAGCTGGCGGAGCGTTTACACAATATGCGTACCATTGAGTATCTGGCAGAGGAGAAGCGGGCCGTAAAGGCAAAGGAGACCATTGAGTTTTATCTGCCGTTAGCGCGGAAGGTAAACAACCGGAAGCTTTTGGAGGAGTTAAACGATTTGGGGAGGAAGTATTCGTAGAGATAAAATTTATTAAAGAAAAGAATTTGTTTGAATAAAAGGGGGGCCATGCTTGTGATACGGAATTTGCAAGCATGGCAGTTTTTTATATGAGGATGTTTAGATATTGATAAAATGTCGGAAATTGTATAACAATACATGATTGACAGCAACGAAAAAACAAATTACAATGGCTTTCGAGATGTAGATGCGTAGTATTCATATTTTCAAAATAGATGAGGTGACCTATGAACAATACGAAAGTCAGAGACATGATCAAAGGCAGTCCGTTGAAGCTACTCCTTCTGTTTTCTCTGCCGGTTCTTTTGGGAAATGTGTTCCAACAGCTTTATAACATGGTGGATACGATTATTGTAGGACAATATCTGGGCTATGAGGCGTTGGCGGCGGTGGGAACTACCGGTTCCTTAAACTTTCTGGTGCTGGGCTTTGCCAACGGTTTGACCAGCGGCTTTGCGGTGCTGGTGGCGCAACGGTTCGGGGCAAAGGATGAAGCCGGTCTTAAGAAGGCGGAGGCCAGTGCGGTAGCACTCAGTGTCGGATTTACGGTGGTAATTACCTTACTTGCTTTGGTTACGGCAAAGCCGCTGTTGCGTCTTATTCACACACCGGATGAAATTATCGGAGATGCGGTAACTTATATCTGCATCATTTACGCCGGGATTGCGGGGACGATGATGTATAACCTGTTGGCGTGCCTTTTACGTGCGGTGGGAGACAGCAGGAGTCCGTTGTATTTCTTGATTATTTCTTCGCTCTTAAATATTGTATTGGATATTGTGTTAATCCGGTATGCCCATATGGGTGTGGCGGGAGCGGCATTGGCGACGGTAGTTGCCCAGCTGGTATCCGGTATTTGTTGTTTGTTGTACATATGGAAAAAGTATCCGATTTTGCATCTGTCAAAAGAGGATTTTAAGGCACCGGCAGCGTTGTACCGGAGACATTTGAATATTGGGCTTCCCATGGCGTTCCAGTTTTGTATTACCGCTATCGGTACGGTGGTGGTGCAAGGGGCGTTAAATTTGTTCGGGACGGCGAAAATCGCGGCCTTCACGGCGGCATGTAAGGCAGAACAGCTGGTGGTACAGCCGGCGCTGACTTTCGGTGTGGCCATGGCGAACTATGCCGGACAGAATATGGGTGCGGGACGTACCGACCGTATCAAAGAGGGTGTGGCAAAATGTACTGTGCTGACGTTGATTTGTGCGGTGATTTCTATGGTGATTTTATTTGTGCTCGGAGAGCCGATTACAAAGCTGTTCATGACCTCAGAGGAGATGGAGGCGGCGGTAATTGAGGAGATTTTAGATTCCGCGCAGCTGTATTTGCGTCAGGCGGCCATCTTCTTCCCGTTCCTTAACATGATCTTTGTATACCGGAATGTATTGCAGGGCATCGGCAGAAGCTTTATGCCGCTCATGGGTGGTGTGTTTGAGCTGATTACCCGTGTGCTGGCATCCTACATCCTGCCGGGAATCATCGGATATCGCGGAATTTGCCTGGCTGGACCTCTTGCCTGGATATCGGCAGCGGTACCGCTGGGAATCGCATATTACTACATACGGAAGAGAAACTTTTACTTGTCAGTGGATAGGAAATAGGCTATACTAAAGGAGGCACTGTTTTTTCAGCGCTTCCTTGCTATTATCAGAATAACATGAAACAAAAAATCCGAAAGGAAGGTAATATTATGGCAACTAAAAAGGTAGAACCGACAAAGGACAAGAAGGGAACAAAGCCGAGCAAGAACGCTTGGTTAAAGTATTCCGAGAAGGACAAAAAGGCAGTGTTTGCCTTTGCGGAAGAGTACCGCAAGTTTATTTCCGATTGTAAGACCGAGCGTGAGTGCGTGGACGAGGTGCTTCGTCTGGCAAAGGCGGAGGGGTATGTGGATTTAAAGGATGCTATCGCAAAGAATACTACGCTTAAGGCAGGCGATAAGGTATATGTAAATCACATGGGAAAGGCCGTTGCCCTGTTTTTAATCGGTGAGGAGCCGTTAGAGAAGGGTATGAAGCTTCTGGGTGCACACATTGATTCTCCGCGTCTTGACTTAAAGCAGGTGCCGTTCTACGAGGATACGGAGATGGCAATGTTGGATACCCATTATTACGGCGGTATCAAGAAGTATCAGTGGGTGACCCTGCCGCTGGCTCTCCACGGAGTAGTGGTAAAGAAGGACGGTACGGTAGTAAACGTAGTCATCGGCGAGAAGGACACGGACCCGGTAGTAGGTATTACGGACCTCCTCATTCACCTGTCCGCAAAGCAGATGGAAAAGAACGCCGCAAAGGTAGTAGAGGGTGAAGACTTAAATATTTTAGTGGGAAGTATTCCGCTTGAGGGCGAGGAGAAGGAAGCGGTAAAGAGCAATATTCTCGCTATGTTAAAGGACAAGTACGATATCGACGAGGATGATTTTGTATCTGCGGAAATCGAAGCGGTTCCGGCAGGTGCGGCTCGTGAATTCGGTATTGACCGTAGCATGATTATGGGCTACGGCCACGATGACCGTGTGTGCGCATATCCGTCCTTAAAGGCATTGTTTGCACTGAAGAAGGTAGATCGTACCGCGGTTTGTATTTTGGTAGATAAGGAAGAGATTGGTAGCGTAGGTGCTACCGGTATGCATTCCCGTTTCTTTGAAAATGCAGTGGCAGAGGTGATGAACCTGTGCGGCGATTACTCCGAGCTTAAGGTACGTCGTGCACTTGCGAACTCCGTGATGCTTTCTTCCGACGTAAGTGCGGCATTCGATCCGAATTATCCGTCCGTCAGTGAGAAGAAGAACACCGCATACTTCGGTAAGGGCCTTGTATTTAACAAGTACACCGGTTCCCGCGGTAAGTCCGGCTCCAACGATGCAAACGCAGAGTATATGGCAAGACTTCGCGCAGCGCTGGATGCCCACAAGGTAACCTTCCAGACCTCCGAGCTTGGTCGTGTAGACGAGGGCGGCGGCGGAACCATCGCTTATATTATGGCAAACTACGGCATGGAAGTGATTGACAGCGGTGTTGCGGTGTTAAATATGCACGCTCCGTGGGAGATTATCAGTAAGTCCGATTTGTACGAAGCATATTGCGGTTACGTTGCATTCTTAAAGGAGATGTAAACCATGACGTTTGATTATCCGGGTGCACCGCGGATTGCAGCCTTTTCTAAGGTCAGCAGGGAGCGGTTTATGACAGACTTCTCCGATGCGTTTCCGGTGGAAGCGGGACGTGCGGGCGAGATATACGATAGCTTAAAATTACCGGTCAGAGCCACCACAGGCTCTGCCGGATATGACTTTTTTATGCCGGTGACGGTAACTCTTTCTCCGGGCGAAACTGTGAAAATTCCTACCGGTATCCGGGCGGAGATGGCGGAGAGTTTTGTGCTCATGCTGTTTCCGAGAAGCGGTCTGGGCTTTAAGTACCGCCTGCAGTTAAACAATACCGTGGGTGTCATTGACAGTGATTACTTTTATTCCGACAACGAAGGACATATCTTTGTAAAGCTCACCAACGATTCCAACGAAGGAAAGACCGTGGAACTGACGGAGGGAACCGGATTTGCCCAGGGCATTTTCCTGCCGTACGGCATTACCGTGGACGATGCTGCGGAAGGAAAGCGGAACGGCGGGTTCGGAAGTACGGGGAAGTAGAAGGTAGGAATGTGCGAGTGATAAGAAATGAATAGTTTTTTTGTACCGCTTATCTTAGGATAGGCGGTATTTTTACGCATTACCCCCTTTTCTTTCCATACAAAAAGTGCTATACTATATTAAGTATACTTAAAAATGAGAAAGTGTGCCCTAAGCCGGTCTGGAACCGTGCAGAAGGCTGACCTTGAAAGGAGACACTTATGAAGACTGTAGAGGATTATATCAGAACCATTCCGGATTTTCCGGAGGAAGGCATTATGTTCCGTGACATTACGACGGTGTTGCAGGATGCGGACGGATTTGCGCTTGCCATTGACGAGATGCAGAAGTTACTCGCGGACACGGAGTTTGATGTGATTGTGGGTGCGGAATCCAGAGGTTTTATTTTCGGTGCTCCGTTGGCATATAACATGAAGAAAGCCTTTGTACCGGTTCGTAAGAAGGGAAAGCTTCCGTGTGAGACCGTGGAAGCGACCTATGAGCTGGAGTACGGCACCGCTACCATTGAGATGCATAAGGATTCCATCAAACCGGGTCAGAAGGTAGTTATCGTGGATGATTTGATTGCTACAGGGGGCACCATCGAGGCTGCGGCAAAGCTGATTGAAGAGCTGGGCGGCGAGGTTGTTAAGATTGTATTTTTATTGGAATTGGCAGGTTTGGAGGGAAGAGCCAGACTGTCTAAGTATGAGGTTGAGACCGTTGTAACATATCCGGGCAAGTAAGAGCGGAAAAGTATCGTTAATTGCATGGTGGGTTTTGCACAAAAGGCAATTTGCCGGAGTAGGGGGCAACATGGATACTGGTATCATTGAAAAAACGGGAAATAAAATAAAACGTGTGGATGAAAAGGAACTGAGTACGCCGGCGGATTTTACCGATCCGGAGGTTTTGTACGGAAAGTTAATGGAGGCCATTAAGGCGTATCATCCGTCCACGGATTTGACGATGATTGAGAAGGCGTATCGTTTGGCGGACGAGGCACATAAGGGTCAGCTTCGTAAGTCGGGAGAGCCGTACATCATTCATCCGATTTGTGTTGCCATTATTTTGGCGGAGCTGGAGCTGGATAAAGAGACGATTACAGCGGGAATTTTGCACGATGTGGTGGAGGATACCGCGTATACACTGGAAGAGATTACCGAGATGTTCGGCAGCGAAGTCGCACTGCTTGTGGATGGTGTAACAAAGCTGACACAGTTGAATTACTCTATGGACAAGGTGGAGCTTCAAGCGGAGAATCTTCGTAAGATGTTCCTTGCCATGGCAAAGGATATCCGCGTCATTTTGATTAAGCTGGCAGACCGCCTGCACAATTTGCGTACCCTGCAGTACCAGAAGCCGGAGAAACAGATTGAGAAGGCCCGGGAAACCATGGATATTTATGCGCCGCTTGCATCCCGCCTCGGTATTTCCAAAATCAAGGTAGAACTGGACGATTTGTCCCTGCGGTATTTGGAACCGGAGGTTTGTGAGGAACTGGAGGAGAAGATTGAACTTCGCAAAGAGGAACGGACCCAGTTTATTAACGGCATTATCGAAGAAGTGGGAGAACAAATTCGTAAAGCGGGGATTGATGCGGAGATTACCGGCCGTGTAAAGCACTTTTTCAGTATCTATAAAAAGATGGTAAACCAAAATAAGACACTGGACCAGATTTATGATTTATTTGCGGTGCGTATTATCGTGAATTCCGTACAGGATTGTTATGCGGCTCTGGGTGTGATTCATGAGATGTACAAGCCGATTCCGGGGCGTTTCAAGGATTATATCGCTATGCCGAAGGCCAACATGTATCAGTCGTTGCATACGACCTTAATCGGTCATAACGGTACTCCGTTTGAAATTCAGATTCGTACCTTTGACATGCATCGTACCGCAGAATACGGTATTGCGGCTCACTGGAAGTATAAGGAGACCCAGGGCGGTGCGAAGAGCACCGATACGGAAGAAGAGAAGCTGGCATGGCTTCGTCAGATTCTGGAATGGCAGCAGGATATGTCGGACAGCAAGGAGTTTTTAAGTTCCATCAAGGACGACCTGGATTTGTTCTCTGATCGGATTTATTGCTTTACTCCGTCCGGTGATGTAAAGAATTTGCCGACCGGTTCCTGTCCGGTGGATTTTGCATATGCAATCCACAGCGCGGTGGGGAACAAGATGGTAGGCGCAAGAGTGAACGGTGAATTGGTGCCGATTTCCCATGTGTTGCAAAACGGTGACCGCATTGAGATTATTACGTCCCAGAATGCAAAGGGACCGAGCCGTGACTGGCTTTCCATCGTAAAGAGTACTCAGGCAAAGAATAAAATTAATCAGTGGTTTAAGACAGAGTTAAAAGAAGATAACATAGTTCGCGGAAAGGAACTGTTACAAGCTTATTGTAAGGCTAAAGGTGTGCAGTTCTCGGATTTGTCCAAACCGGAGTTTTTAGAAGTCTGTATGAGAAAGTACGGCTTCCGGGATTGGGATTCCGTACTGGCAGCCATCGGTCACGGCGCTTTAAAGGAAGGCCAAATCATAAACCGTCTCCAGGAGGAGTACAATAAAAAGGAGAAAAAGGAAGTTACCGACGAGAAGCTGTTGGAGAATATCGGTAGCAATAAGACCGCAAAGCCGATGGCAAGAGCCAAGGCCGGCATTGTCGTGCAGGGCCTTGATGATGT
>JAZUBD010000143.1:0-2371 GCA_045638305.1 Lachnospiraceae bacterium | reverse complement strand
GCCCTTGCATAAATCAACGCCGTAACAAACGCAATACCGAGTGCGATACCACCACTGATAAACATCACACGCCAGCTGCTGTCCACCACATCTTTCCGGCTCTCCGCCTTTACATTCATAATAATTCCGCCGGCCACTTCTCCGTTTACCCCCAGCACCGGCATACCGATGGTAATAATATTCATCTCATGGGCTTCACTGAACCAATTCTTAGAAGACGGAATATTATGAAACACGTTATTTAAAATATCCCGATACTCGCTTTGATAAGTCCCCTGTTGGGAAAAATACTCTCTGCTGATGGCATACTCGTCTGTCAACGGGAAGAAGGCTTCATCATTGGAAACCAACCAGATTTCCGTCTGCTCAACCTCCATCAATACCGTCAGATATCGTTTCAACCCCTCTGTATCACCCTGCAAAAAGAAGGTGGAACAACTCCTTGCCACACGTTCTGCCTTTGCCTTTGTCTGTTCTCTGTAATCATCCATAATGGTCTGTTCGTACAACCGCATATAGATCAGGCCCAGCACCACCGCAAACATAATCATAATGACCGCAAACCAGAAGCAGGTCTTTACAAATAACAGCTTATGAAATTTTTTCTTTTCCGTCTGTTGTGCCATCCCTGCCTCCTCGTATTCCGCTCATTTCCCTGTTTTACTTATTATCGGTCAGCTCAAACTTATAGCCCACACCCCATACGGTAGCAATATCCCACCCCGTATGCTCCGCCTTATCCAGCTTTGCACGGAGACGTTTCACATGGGAATCCACCGTCCGGGTGTCTCCCACATAATCATAGCCCCACAGGCTGTCCAGCAGATTATCCCTGGTAAATACCTTCTTCGGATTGCTGGCGAGGGTCCACATGGTCTCGATTTCCTTCTTGGTCAATGCAATTCTCTGACCGCCGATATGCAGGGTATATTCCTCCAGATTAATTTCCAGATTCCCTACTGTAAGTACATTTTCGTTCTTCTCACTGATTTTCTCCCGATCTGCCCGGGACATACGGCGAAGCACCGCACGCAGGCGTGCCATCACCTCATTCGGCGAAAACGGTTTTACAATATAATCATCCGCACCGATATCCAGACCCATCACCCGTTCAAAATCCTCTCCTCTGGCGGTAATCAAAATCACCGGAGTATCCGAAACCGCACGAATCTTGCGGCACACCTCATACCCATCCTCCTTCGGCATCATCACATCCAATAAAACCGCCGCCGGCTCATGCTGACGAAATAAGCGAAGCGCTTCCTCTCCGTCTGCCGCGATGAGCGGCTCATATCCTTCTTTTCTCACATATGCTTCCAAAACATCCGTAATATCTACATTATCATCCGCTATCAAAACGTACTGCATCGTCATTCCTCCTTACGCATTCGGGATGAAAACCCCCTTTATCCTGCGAGTTACCCTTCTCTTTCTATTATACTTTTTTTCCTTCCACAGCACAAGTCGAATTTTGAGGAATCCCTTGGAAAATCTTATAAAATTCTTAAGAAATGCCATCATTCTGACAAAAACTGATGGTAAAATGAGGCACAGGATGTGACGCAAGGATTTCCGTAGTAATCAGTTGGAGGGCAATGCCATGAAACAAAGACGTTTCTCAAAAGGTATCATTACCCTTGTCTTTTTGCTTTCCGTCAGCCTCTTTACCTTATTCGCAAACGCTTCCACGGCGTATGCGGCAGGTACTCCGAAGCTGAATGTAAAGTCGAAGGCAATTGTAAAAGGTAAGGACTATGCCCTTAAGGTTTATAATTTATCAGAAACACAGACCGTTACGTTTACCGTTAAAGACGAGGACATTGCCTCTGTTGACGAAACCGGTGTTGTGACGGCTCTTTCTATTGGTACTACAGTTGTTACCGCAGTTATCGAGGATTCCGAAGCTTCCGAATCGGCCGAGCCGGTCGTTCTGGAGTGTAAGGTTACCGTCGGACCGCCGGCCTTATTCATTCTCTTCTCCCGTCTTGAGAGGGAGATGGTAGTCGGTCAGCGTTCTCTGATGTCCTGGATGATTGCTCCGTTAAACACGGTAGAGCTTCCGAAGTTTTCCAGTTCTGCTCCGGAGGTAGCATCTGTCAGTGCCGGTGGTATTGTAACCGCGAAGTCCGCCGGTACCGCGTACATATTTGCCCAGCTTGACAACGGTCATTTCGGGGCATGCCGTATTACGGTATCCGAAGCGCTCGAACTCATCGACGAGCCGGAAGAAGCATCTGTTACTGATGTAGCAGAAGCATCGGAAATCGAAGATGCCACCGAGCCGGTCGAGGTAGAGGAAGAAAAGTCTCCAAGTACCTTTGCGGATTTTCTGATTAATTTAAACGCAAACTTTACAAACGGTGATAATACC
>JAZUBD010000142.1:0-4224 GCA_045638305.1 Lachnospiraceae bacterium | reverse complement strand
CAACACCTACGTAATCAAGGACGGCGAATACGGTCTTGCAAATGTTGCTCCTACCGTAGCAGCAATCTTCGGTCTTAAGGCTCCGGAGTGCTGGGAAGCAAGCATGATCTAATCCGAAAATGATATGATGGTTCACAACCCCGACTTTTTCTACCGTCGGGGTTGTTTTTTGCCCTTTTTACCCCGAATCAACCATCTGTTGAGTGTTTTTTCTCCATTTGGTTGAGAAAAATGCCACAAAAACAACTTTTAAGCGGTTCACTTCCGGTTTTTCCGATGGTATAGTAATGGCATAAACAACAGTGCACTGAATGTTCCAAACATACAGAAAGGATATTAATACTATGGAAACTACTATGACATTAGGAAGAAGAATTGCTCAGCTTAGAAAAGAAAAAGAATTAAAACAGGATGGCCTTGCACACATGTTAGACGTCAGTGCACAGGCAGTCAGCAAATGGGAAAATGACCAGACCTGTCCCGACATCAGCCTGCTGCCGCGTCTGGCAAGCATCTTAGGCGTATCTGTTGACGAACTGCTTTCCGGCAAGTCCGAACCGGCAGTCCGCATTCTCCCTGCAGAACAAAGAAAAGACATCAACGATATGATGATTCGTTTCGTGGTAGACTCCGCAGAAGGAGATAAAGTCCGCATGAACCTTCCGGTCGCTCTGATTCAGCTTGCTCTTGATACCGGTATCGGACTCCCGCAGGTATCCGGAAATGATGCACTCAAAAACATTGACCTGCGTCAGGTATTGGATCTTGTGCATCACGGTGCTATCGGCAACATCTTTGAAGTAGAGTCGGCAAACGGCGACACCGTACGTCTCTTTGTTGAATAAGAAATGAGAGGAAACCATGAAAATACAAATCAAAGAAGCCGGCGGACATAAGTTTTGTCTTCCAATCCCGACCGGTGCGGTTTTCGGCCACATTACCGCAGCAATTCTGCCCCGTGCCCTAAAAGATGAAGATATTACAATTACCAGAAAACAAGCTTATCAACTCATCCGGGAGCTGCGCCGTTACAAAAAGGCTCATCCGGACTGGGTTCTGGTCGATATCCAGAGTGCCAACGGAGATATAGTGAAGATAACCGTATAGACAATCTGCAAATTATTCGGTAAACTGTATCCATATGCACCAATTCAAACGGGCAAAATATGATTACGAAAGGACACAAACCAATGAGTTTTTCCAAATACCTCGATTCCAAGAGAAGCGATGTAAAACAGCTTGTAGCGGAATTGAAAAAAAGTTTTCTCTATGTGAGCGTGTTGGGCGTAGACATCAAAGCCACCAGCTTCCGTGTAGACAAAAACACCTCCAATATCGACCCCGGTAACGATGTAGAATGCGGGTTTGTCATCAAGATGAGCAACGGACACGAATTCTACGAATATTCTCTGGACGATATTTCCGGCGATATGAGTGCTCTGGCACAGGAAATCGTATCCTCGCTTACATTAAGCGATTCCCTGAAGGGAAATACCATTGACGGCGGTATCCTTGCAGATGAACCTCTTGTACAGTCCTTTACCAGACCCGGCGATTTCGAGTCTTATACGGAAAAAGAGCTGCTGAATTACTGTAAGGATCTTTGCGGTACCTTATCCGCAAAGTCCGAACATATCCTGAATGCCATCGTAATGTTAGGAAAAATAGAGGTGTCCAAACTCTTCATTTCCGAACACCGTGAGCTTGACCAGAATTACACCTGGGCATCCGGAACGATGGTTGTCATCTACAACGAAAACGATAAGACCATTCAATCCTATGAGATGGCTGGTGACCCGACGCTGAAGGAAGTCCTCTCCGGCTTGTCCGCAAAGGTTGACGCTCTGGTACATAAAGCGCACATGCTCACTCTTGCTAAGCCCATCGAGCCCGGCGTATATGATGTGATTACAGACCCGTCCATTACCGGTCTCATCGCGCACGAAGCATTCGGCCACGGCGTAGAGATGGATCAGTTCGTAAAAGACAGAGCGCTGGCAAAGCAGTATGTCGGCAAATATGTTGCTTCCCCTATCTGCAACATGAGAGACGGTGCTGCCTCCACCGTAAGCGTGGCATCCTATTTCTTTGATGATGACGGCGTGCTGGCAGGAGATACGCAGATTATCAAGGACGGCATTCTTGTAACCGGCATCTCCGACCTTGCATCCGCGACTCAGCTTGGCACTGCTCCCACCGGTAACGGCAGACGAGAGACTTCCCGCCGTAAAGCTTATGCCCGAATGACCAATACCTATTTTGAAAAAGGAAATGATAAACTGGAGGATATGATTGCAAGCATCGACCACGGCTTTATGCTGTTCGAGACCAACAACGGCATGGAAGACCCGAAGAACTGGGCAATCCAGTGCGTAGCACAATACGGTATCGAAATCGTAGACGGAAAGCTGACAGACAACTGGGTATCACCGGTCGTTATGAGTGGTTATGTGCCTGACCTTTTAAAGTCGATTTCCATGATTTCAGATGAGATAGAGATGAGTGGCGCAGGATTTTGCGGAAAGGGCTATAAGGAATGGGTTCGCGTCAGCGATGGCGGTCCCGCTCTGAAGGTTAAGGTGAAATTAGGATGACAAACGTAATTGAACTTTTGAAAACGAATACACAGGTCAGTGACTACAAGATCAACCTGACCCACAAAGAAAGCTACGAGCTTTTCTTCGTAAAGGGTAAGCTGGAAACCACCAGAAGAACCAACACCTGCGACAAGGAAGTAACAGTATATGTAAACCACGGAGAGTACAAAGGCGATTCCGCTTTTATCATCTACCCCTCTACGACTCCGGAAGAAATCGAAACGCTGATTCAACAGGCAGTGGAGAAGGCTCTGCTCATTGACAACCCGGTGTATGAGTTGCCTGCGGCCGGTACCGGACAGTTCCAAGTAGAAAGTAATTTTCAAGGTCATACTTTGGACGACATTGCCGGAGTGATTGCGGATGCGGTATTCTGTGCCGAAGGCGACAGCAATACCTCCCTGAATTCCGTAGAAATCTTCGTAAATCAGATTACTGAGACAGTAATCAACAGCCGCGGCATCGACAAGACACAGGTAAAATACAATGCAATGGTAGAAACCATTCCTACCTATAACGGCAGCAACGAAAGTGTTGAACTCTACCACCAGTATAATTTCAACTCTCTGGACAACGCTGTTATCGGCGAAGAAATCCGAAAAAAACTGCAGGAAGTCAAGGCAAGATACGAGGCAACCAAACCGGAATTCACCTTAGAAGGCAACGTTGTTTTAAACAAACTGGAGCTGTCAGAGTTATTCGCCGATATCGCCTATGACTTAAACTACAGCGCAGTATATTCCAAGGCAAATGTCCACAGCAAGGGCGATATGATCCAAAAGGAACTGAGCGGAGATGCCATCAATATTACCATGATCGGAGAATCACAGGGTAACATCGGCAGTGCCAAGTTCGATCCGGACGGCATGGTGCTGACCGACATTCAGCTTGTAGAGAACGGTAAGGCAATCAACTACTTTGGTTCCAACCGTTTCGGCCAGTACCTCGGTGAGACCCCTACCGGTATGCTGCGATGTCTCAAAGTGAGTCCCGGAACTGCCGGTCCGGAATGCTTTGCACAGGCACCCTGTCTCGAAGTGTTATCCATGTCAGGCCTTCAGGTAGACTCCTACAACGACTACATCGGCGGCGAGGTTCGTCTGGCATATTACAACGACGGCAATAGCATCACTCCTGTTACCGGTATCTCCATCACCGGAAAACTCAGCGAGGTTCTGAACAGCATCCGTCTTGCTAAGGACACCGCGGTACATGACCGGTATATGGGGCCGGAAAAAGCACTCCTCAGCGGTATGAAGATTTTCTGATTGTTCATAGACAAAAAAAATGGCGTTTTGGGGTATCCTCAAAACGCCATTCCTTTTTTACTTTATTCACTCTTTTTTGCATTCTTGCGGTTCTCATTAATAACGATTCCCCACAAAACAGTAACCCCCAATACTCCTATACCCAGCCACAGACCATCACTTCGCAAAAAACTATCTGCCGGCAGCTTCGGAAACAAGTTGTATCCAAGTATAATGCTTATCACAAATGCCATTGTTCCCACAAACGTAACGATACACCTGCGCCTTACCACTAATTTCTTCTCAACCTCTGCATAATCCGCAACTTTTTTCAAGGTCTCCCTTGTCTCTTTTTCCATGCTCTCACTTTTCCTTTCCCC
>JAZUBD010000141.1:0-5142 GCA_045638305.1 Lachnospiraceae bacterium | reverse complement strand
AAACTGGAGCGGAGAGACTGTATACAGGGAGATAAAGTAAGAAGTTATTCAAGAGAATGCTTGCTCCAAAATAGGAAAGAGAAGCGGTGGCATCGGCAAGATGTACCGCTTCTCTTTCCTAGAGTATTGGTAAGGTAAAGGAAAAGCAGCTTCCTTCCCCTTCCTTGCTTTCGCAGGAAACATTGCCTCCGTGCCGTTCCGCAATGGCTTTTACAATGGCAAGCCCCAGACCGCTACCGGTAGCGGAGTTCGGGGTTCGGGCGGAGGAGACGGTGTAAGTACGGCTAAAGACATGCGCTACGGCGTCTGCCGGGATGCCGTAGCCGGTGTCAATCACCGATATAGAAAGCTGGTTGGTATCAACAACGCGTTCTATTTTTAAGGTGATATCTGCACCATCCGGCGAGTACTTGGCCGCATTGTTAAAGAGATTATCCAGCACGCGGATAATTTTCTGGATGTCGATGGAAAGCTTGCAGTCTAAGTCTTCCGGGATGTCCAAGGACATGTTTTTCTCGTCAAACTTGGTATCGCAAATTGCGTCGTAGAAGTAGGTTTCAAAAAACGGTACCGCATCCACTTCGGTGAGTTCCAGTGCCCGGGAGGTGTCTTCTACGCAAAACAGGAAATACATATCCTGAATTAAGTTTTCCAAGGTCAGAGTTCGACGATGGATGAGCTGTAATGCAGAGTCCTGCTCCTCTTTGGATAAAGATTGTCCGCCGGTAAGGTAATCAATACTGCTTCGGATGGCGGTAATCGGAGCACGCAAATCATGAGAGATGTTAGCTAACATCTCTCTTTTTTGTTGTTGCTCCTTTTGTAATTGTTCGTTGGCGGCATAAAGCTGGGCAGTGGTTTCCAACAACTGCTTTGATAACTCTTCTATGGTCTGGGCTTCGATGATCGGTGAAGCAAATGTATTCTTTTTCATAAAATCCTCTTGTATGAAAGTCGTTATTAATGATTATTTGGAAATAAAGCGATATCCCTTGGACCAAACAGTCTCTATCATGTTTTCCAGGGCGTAGTCAATGGTCATTTTTTTTCGTAACCGGCTCACGTTTACCATAACGGAACGACGGTCTGCCTCCGTGTATACACCGAACAGAGCAGTACCCAGTTCTTCGAAGGTAACATCCTGATTCGGATGGGTGGCGAGGTAAAGTAAAACCTCATATTCCCGGTTGGCAAGAGTAAGGTCTTCTCCTTTATAAGCAGCTTTATGAGACAGCTTGTCAATGGTCAGGTCTCCAAAGGTAAGGGTATTAGCATCGGCAACCGGCGCGGCTTGAAGGGAAACACGGCGCAGAAGAACCTGAATGCGAGCGGACAATTCTCTTAAACCGTAAGGCTTTACAAGATAATCGTCTCCGCCGGTAAGTAAACCGTTGATTTTATCGTCCTCCGAGCTTCTTCCTGTCAGAAAGATAATCGGTGCAGAGGAAAAGGCGCGAATTTGCTTGCAGACCTCAAAACCATCCATCCCGGGCATCATAACATCTAAAACAATGCAGGCGGGATTTACTGTTTTGGCAAGGGAGATTCCCTTTTGAGGAGTATCCGCAATATGTACGGTAAAGCCTTCTCCGGTTAAAAATTTGCGATTGATTTCTAATACATCGGTATCGTCATCGATTAACAGTACGTCAGCCATGGGAAACCTCCTTTAACATATTGTTGTATTATAGGTATTATATCATAGATTACGGGATAGAAACAACAGAGATTTTATTAAAGTGGTTTGTAAAAGGGATTTCTTGACACAGAGAGTTTGTTTTAGTATACTCATACTACGGCAAAGACGATAAAGGAGGCACAAAATGAAGAAGAAAAAGTTTTATACAAGACTAAAGTCATGGGCACACAATAGCAGCGAATCTTCTAATCCGTGCCTTCGAATTATTGGAAAATTGATGATAAAAACAGCTTCTTTTTTGCGTAACATGAAGCGTTGCATTACCGATAAAGAATTCCGTTCCGTTATGCGGATGCAGATGCTGCATGGAAAAAAGGTACATCAGACCTCACAGGTAACCTATATGAATCGTTATCCGGACATTTTTACTGCGTGCAAGCAGTACTTTAGGGAATTAGGGAAAGAGGATATTAAGATTTTGTCGTTTGGATGTTGTACAGGAGAAGAGGTGGTAACCTTACGTTCTTATTTCCCTAAGGCAATTATTGTAGGGGCTGATATTAATACGAGAAGCCTTAAAATTTGTAAACAACGTAAACTGGATGACAAAATATCGTTTATTAAATCTTCGGATAGAACAATAAAAAAGGCGGGGCCTTTTGATGCGGTATTCTGTATGGCGGTATTACAACGTACACCGCATGTGATTGAAAACAACAATGTCACAGATTTGAGTGATATCTACTCCTTTGAGAAGTTCGAAAATCAGATTGCGGAGTTGGATGGATATGTGAAGAACGACGGACTTTTGATTGTACATATTACGCAATACGATTTTGTTGATACGAAAACGGCGGCAAATTATGAAGCTTATGGGGATTACGGGTATAGCTGCGGACTATTTGATAAGAATAGTCAATTGGTTCATAAAAACGCAAAAAGAAACAGTATATTTATAAAAATGAAGTAATAGTTTAAAACGCTGTCGGGAATAAAATCCCGGCGGCGTTTTTACGTTCCGAAAAAAAGGCTTGCATGTTGCAGGATTGGCGAGTATAATAAAAGTGGATTTGTATGTCAAAAAATAACGATTTATATTTCATAATGGAATTTATTGCGGAGGATAGAAAGATAAAAATGGGTAAATTTACATTTAACAGTACCCCGATTGAGGGCTTGTATGTGGTGGAACCGACGGTGTTTGCGGATCAGAGAGGGTATTTTATGGAGACCTATAACGATGAGTTTGCCCCGTATGTGAAGCATTTGGACGGTACACCGTGCGATTATGTGCAGGACAATGAGAGTTGTTCCCGGAAGGGAGTGCTCCGGGGATTACATATGCAGCTGACACAGCCTCAGGGAAAGCTGGTGCGGGTGTTACAGGGCGAGGTATACGATGTAGCGGTGGATGCCAGAAAGGATAGCCCGACCTACGGACAGTATTTCGGTGTGGTGCTTTCTGCGGAGAATAAGAAGCAGTTTTTGATTCCGGAGGGCTTTTTGCACGGTTTTGCGGTGTTGTCGGAGACGGCTACCTTTGCTTATAAGTGTACGAGATTGTATGCACCGGGAGATGAGTTCGGTGTTATGTGGAACGATAAGGAGCTTAACATTCCGTGGCCGGTAACCGAGGCAGAAGCGATATTGGCAGAGAAGGATAAAAAGAACCATGACTTTTCGGAACTGACGGAAGTTTTGGGACAGTAAGGAGAGAAACAGATGAAAGGTATTATTTTAGCAGGCGGGTCCGGTACGAGATTGTATCCGCTGACCATGGTGACTTCCAAACAATTGCTTCCGGTATATGATAAGCCGATGATTTACTATCCGTTGTCTACATTGATGTTGGCCGGAATCAAGGATATTTTGATTATTTCCACCCCGCAGGATTTGCCGAATTTTGAGAGACTTCTCGGAGACGGCAGCCGGTACGGTGTGTCTCTTTCCTATAAGGTACAGCCGTCGCCGGACGGTCTTGCCCAGGCGTTTTTGCTGGGGGAGGAGTTTATCGGGGACGAGCCGTGTGCCATGGTGTTAGGTGACAATATTTTCTACGGTAACGGCTTCCGTAAGCTTTTGCAAGAGGCGGTTCGCGGCGGAGAAGAAGGCAAGGCCACCATTTTCGGTTATTACGTAAATGACCCGGAGCGGTTCGGTATTGTAGAGTTTGATGAAAACGGCAAGGTTATCTCGGTAGAGGAAAAGCCGAAGCAGCCGAAGTCCAATTATTGTATTACGGGCCTGTATTTCTACGACAAGCGAGTGGTGGAGTACGCAAAGACCATCAAACCGTCCGCAAGAGGCGAGCTTGAGATTACGGATTTGAACCGCATCTATCTGGAGTGCGGCGATTTGAATGTAAAGCTTTTGGGCCGTGGTTTTGCATGGTTGGATACCGGTACCATGGACAGTCTTTTGGAGGCATCGGATTTTGTGCAGATGATTCAGAAGAGAC
The DNA here is from genome assembly GCA_045638305.1 of Lachnospiraceae bacterium. Lineage (GTDB taxonomy): Bacteria > Bacillota > Clostridia > Lachnospirales > Lachnospiraceae > SIG307. The sequence goes on along the minus strand of JAZUBD010000141.1, from coordinate 1,045 downwards.
AGGGCATCGAGATTTCCGCACCGGAGGAGATTGCTTACATAAACGGTTGGATTTCTAAGGAAACCCTTCTTTCTTCTGCAGGGGAGTATGGAAAATCACCGTACGGCGAGCATTTGAGACGAGTAGCAGAAGGTAAGATTCAGTACTAAAGTATGATTGTGATATAGAATGCGTAGTGGTTGCGCAAACACAGATGTGAGGAGAGTTCCTATGACGATTATTGTAACAGGTGGTGCCGGTTTTATCGGTTCCAATTTTGTATTTCACATGTTAAAGAAGTATCCGGATTATCGTATCATTTGCCTGGATAAGCTGACCTATGCGGGCAATTTGTCTACTTTAGAGCCGGTGATGAAGAATCCGAATTTCCGGTTTGTAAAGGCGGATATTTGTGATAGAGAAGCAGTATATCAATTGTTTGAAGAAGAGCATCCGGATATGGTGGTAAACTTTGCGGCGGAGAGCCACGTAGACCGTTCCATTGAGAATCCGGGAGTGTTCTTAGAGACCAATATTATGGGTACCCAGGTGCTTATGGATGCCTGCAGAAAATACGGCATCAAGCGGTATCATCAGGTATCTACGGATGAGGTGTACGGCGATTTACCGTTAGACCGTCCGGACTTATTCTTTACGGAGGAGACGCCGATTCATACCAGTTCCCCGTACAGCAGTTCCAAGGCGGCAGCGGATCTGTTGGTGCAGGCGTATCACAGAACCTACGGGTTGCCGGTGACCATCAGTCGTTGCAGTAACAACTACGGACCGTATCATTTCCCGGAAAAGCTGATTCCGCTGATGATTGCCAATGCACTGAATGACAAGCCGCTTCCGGTATACGGCGAGGGTATCAATGTCCGCGACTAAGTCGGATCGTAGCCATGTCGTTCTGTGAGCCAAGGAGTTGCAATAGTTGCTTGTCTTCCTAAGACCGCTTGGCCTCCGACTTATCATTTCCCGGAAAAGCTGATTCCGCTGATGATTGCCAATGCACTGAATGACAAGCCGCTTCCGGTATACGGCGAGGGTATCAATGTCCGCGACT
>JAZUBD010000140.1:0-1127 GCA_045638305.1 Lachnospiraceae bacterium | reverse complement strand
ATATCGTTACCCTCCTGTTTATGAATACATTTGTTTAAAATATTTCGCAGTCTTATCTCCCTCACTCATTACCTTTGCAAACCCCTTTTCTACGGCTTCCGCATCCTCTGCCTTTGCCTGCAACTCCTGGGCATAGGCCAGTTCTCCGAGGCCTTCCGCTCCCAAGGTCCGTGCATCTCCCTTTATGGCATGAATCAAAATTGCGTACTCCGGCATGTTCTCCTCCTCTAAAAACTGCCGTAGCTGCTCCTTTCTCTCTTCCCACAAATCAGCAAACAATACGAGTGTTTCCCGGTATACCTCTTCGTTTCCGTCAAAATTCGTCAACCCCTTCCGGTAAGAAAAGTCCGCCGGTTGTTCATCCTTCTCCTCCTTCGGAAGCAACCGGGCTAAGATTTCATTTAAACGATTCTCCTGCAACGGCTTCCCGAGACAGGCCGCATAGCCTTTCCCGCGATACGCTTCCTCATGCTCTTTCCTAACGGTAGAACCGACCGCAACCACCGGTACATCGGCGGATACGCCGCCTCGTTCTCTTAAGCACTGCAATGTTTCGTCTCCGTTCATCCCCGGCATGTGCTGATCGATAAAAATCAAATCAAAGGAATGCTCTTTGACAAGCCTCAGACTTTCTGCCCCGTTTCCCGCTTCAAAGATATCCAACTCATGCTTTTCCAAAATTTCTCTCATTACGGTTCTGCTAAGCTTACTGTCATCGACCAAAAGTACACACGTTCCGTTCGGACAATGTTCCGTACGCTCCGGCTTTACGTCTTTTTTCGTTTCTGCGCCTCGTTCTTCTTTATATTGTTTTATTTTCCCAGAGAAGGCAATACTCCCCACCAGTATAGATGCCGCACAGCCGCACCAAAAGCCAATCAGAAATTGCACCATACGCTAGCAGTCCTCCTCTTTTACATTATCAAATAACGTTTTATAACACTGGGCAACCCGTTGATACTCCTCCGAAAGCAACCCGAACTTATCTTTGAGGAACGATAAGTTACCTTCCTTTCCGAGTTTTTCCTGTTCTCTTGCCAACTTTATAAGCTCCGATGCCCCCAACTGTCTGGCCTCATTTTTCAATTCGCACAACAATGCGGCATATGCCGGCACATCTTCCTTAC
>JAZUBD010000139.1:0-2606 GCA_045638305.1 Lachnospiraceae bacterium | reverse complement strand
CCCTGCTCCGGCTGAAGCTCATACCGGGTAACCGCAGGACCGCAACTTACATTGGTGACGGATACCCGTACACCAAAGCTTTCTAACGTGCTCTGTAACTTCATAGCAGTTTCCCGCAAATCCTGCTCGGAAACACCCTTTGTTCCCTTCGGTTTCGTGAGTAAATCCACCGGCGGAAACTCATATTTTTGAATCGGTTCGCTCTCTTCGATTACAAGCGGTTCAATAGGCTCACTGTCCCCGGTTGCCTTTCTTGTTTTACGGGCAACAGTCTGTGTCTCAGCACTATCTACAGTAGTAGAATCCTCTTCTGCCAATCCGCTTTTCCCTGTATTCTCTTCTGCTGCAGAATCCGCACGGAACTTCTGACCGCCGGAGGTCTGACGGATTCCGTCATCTCCCAAAGCATCCAACTGCTCTGCCACCGTCGGGCCCTTTCGCGGAGTATTATTCCACTTCAAACCGCTTGCACCGGCAGAGGTTGTCATACCGGCCCCTGTTGTCTGCGTTGCAGCGGAAGACGTTTGCCCGTAGTTTCCCGATGTATTCTTTTGTTCTACATATGTCGTATCTTTGTATTCTCCCGTCTCCGGAGAAATCTCCATCAAACGTAATCCCGCATTCTGCGCCTTTCGCTCCTCGCTGTACAGTGCATTCACCTCAGACACCGTCTGTTGCGGTAAGGTATACTGATTATTCATATCCAGCGTAAAATCACCGGTCGGTGTCTTGCCTCCGAAGAAATTCCGCTTCTCTTTTTTCGGCTTTGCCGGCTGTACCGGCTCCTGTACCGTCGGAGTCTGCATCCCGGTTAAATTCACGCCCCCCACCGGCTCCATCTTTGCCTTCTCTTCCTCAGACAACAGATAGGTCTTTGCCCTGCGCTCCGTAAGCTCCTTACGCTTTTCTTCTACCAGACGCTCACGCTCTGCCTGACGCTCCTCAAAGGACTCTCTTCGTTCCTGGGCATGGACTTTATGAAGCGCATAACGCTCGTTGCTTTTCTTTGCAATCCAGGCAAAAATCGCCTTACCGGAAAACAGCATAAAGAACACCAAAAACAGTGCAATAATTACCACATAAGAAGCTACCGTATCAAACAGCGGCATAAAGAGAAAACAAATTAAACCGCCGAAAATACCGCCGCCCTTTCTGAACTCAGCCGCCAGCTTATAATAATCCGTAATTTCCAAAGCCTTATGATATTCACCAATTTTCCAAATCTTATCTTCCACATAAGCAGTTCCCGTCGTCAGGTCCGCTCCCTCTTTCAACGTGTACGCGCGACGGGAATATAAATCCACCACTTTCATCTGTTCCGCCGAATAGGTAGTCATCATCTGAATCAGCGCCGTCAGCATAAACAGCATTCCGACAAGATACAGCATCTTTCCGGTCAGGGCGCGGCTGCCTCTGTTGGCAAGGAAAAAGGCCGTTCCGAAAAAAAGAAGAATCGGGAATATGTACGCCACAAGACCGAACAAGCCGAACATGACGCCGTTAATCGCCTCACCGACCGCACCGCCCAGGTGAAAATGGCTCAACAATAAAAGCACCGAAACCACCAGCGTAATCATTAAAACGACTTCGTTTTTAATTTCGTTGCTAGCCTTATTCTTCTGTGCGGAGCTGCGACTGTTCTTCTGCGTAGATGTTCCCCGCTTTGCGGATGTACCGGTACTTCGTGCAGACTTCGTCCCGCCCGAGCGACTGCCTGCGCCGGACCGGGAGCCCGCCGTACTCTTTGCACCGCTTCCCGAACGGGCACGGTTCGCACCTGTACCGCTATTCCGTTTTGCTGTTGTTCCTTTCCCTGCGGATGCCATTTCATCCCTCCTTGCACTTATGCAAAAATACTGAACAATACTGCGAATGCGCCCATGGCGAAGCAGTAATATGCAAAATACTTAAACTTCTTTCCTCTGACAATCACAAGCATCGTCTTAATACAAACATAGCCCACCACTGCCGATACTAACGTACCGATCAAATAATTTACCATATCGGTCCCGGACAACATCTCCGGAGAAAAATCCATAAGTTCCAATACCAGCGCGCCTAAAATGGCCGGAATGGACATAATAAAAGAATACTTTACCGCGAACTCCCGCTTAAAGCCGCAAGCAAGACATGCGGTAATGGTGGTTCCGGAACGGGAAATGCCCGGAAATGTCGCAATTCCCTGTGCAATACCTACAAGCACCGCTTTCCCGTAAGACGCATCCGCCTCTGTATGCGTTCCGTCCGGTAAACGGTCGGAAATCAACAACTGCACGCCGTTTAACAAAAGCAAAATGCCCGGTACAATCAAGGTGGCGGAAGCCGCATTAATGGCACCTTCCAGTAAAATACCCATGATTCCCGTCGGTATGGTGGAAATAATCACCATCATTACAAAACGACGGTACGGCGTCGTCACCACCGGCTGCCACTTCTGCTTCTTAAAAAGACAGCCGAACAAATTCTTAAAGAACACACCGATAATTGAAAAGCCCTCTTTGATAAGTTCCCAAATATCCTTGTAAAATACCACAAAAACAGCTGCTAACGTTCCCAAATGAAGCAAAACATCAAACAACAGTCCGGTATCCGTATCAAATCCCAAT
>JAZUBD010000138.1:0-3156 GCA_045638305.1 Lachnospiraceae bacterium | reverse complement strand
TGTTCCTCTGTAAAACGTGTTAAATCCAACTACATGCCTCCCTCAATTACCTGTGCCAATTCCTCAAAAGAATTCACCTTAACCCCTGCATACTCTTCCTTGTCCCTATCAAACATTACAGGCACAATCCCCAGTTCCTGTGCTACAAGAAGATTTTTTGCGGTATTATCGATAAATAAGCACTCCTCCGGCTTCTTACCGATTCGTTCTAAAGCAAGCTCATAAATCTTCTTATCCGGCTTACGACACTTCACATCACCGCTGACAATCTTATGCCCGAAATACTTGTCCAACCCATGAAACTCTGTAATATACGCGCTCCATTCGGACACATCATTAGACAAAAGAACAAACTCGTATTGTCCCGCGAATTTCTCCACAAAAGGTACAAACCCAGCGTCCAATGTAAGATGATTTTCGATATAATCCCGCATATGAAATTGTGGATTTTCAAATCCAAGCAGTGACAAAAAAGTATCGGAATTAATCTCCCCTTTTCCTGCCTTCCCGAACAGTTTTTCCACCCGGAACTGTCTGGTGATTCGCTCATATTCGGATTCATCAAAGTGATTATAGGTGTACGGAATAAAATTGCCTTTGCTTTCTTCTATGATGACACCGTACATGTCAAAAATTAAGGTTGTAATCTTACTCATAATTATTCTTATCCCTCCTATATCCGCTTCACAAAGAATGTCTCTTCGTAGTCATCCTCTTTATTGACATAGCTCCCAACAACTTCATAGCCCAGCGCCTTATAAAACTCCGTCCCTTGCCAGTTAAAAGTATCCAGGCGTATCGTATTTACTCCTTGCTCCTTCGCCTGACGCTCCATCTCCTGTATCAATCTACTACCATATCCCTTACGACGATACCTTTCATCTACAAACACCGTATCCACATACAATATTTTGTACACACTCATATAGGCAATCAGTCCGGCAATCAGCGTTCCGTCCTCTTCTAAGCCGATTCTCATCATGCCGTCCAGGCGGTACTTGATATGCTGTGCATTATACTCATCAAGATAATACCGAATTTCGCATTCCTGTTCTTCCGACAAATTTATAATCTTTGGTTCCATTTATTTCTCCTTATAATCTTTTCGTAAAACAAATCACCCGGTTCGCTTCTTCAAACCCCATCTTCAAATGAAATGCCAAACTGCCGGTATTCTCCAGCTCACAATCACTGGCAAATTCCGTGCACCCCATATCCTTTGCCCAATTCTCACACTGCTTGAGCAACTCTTTTGCATAACCTTTGTTCCGATAAGCCTCTTCTACAAAAATCCCTTCCAGATACCCTACCGGGCTACTGTCGGTGCCTTCCACATAATCGTGACGTAACTGACACTGGGCAAAACCGACGGCCTCTTCACCGTCATACAGCAAAAAGACTGCACTTTCCTGACTGGAAATAATCTCTGCCATCTCATCCCATAAGCCTTCTAATGTATTATCTCTCCACATCTGTATAGCTAACCTTGCCACACTCAACGCATCCTCTATGGTTGCTTTTCGAATCATCCTACTCTTCCTCCAAAAAGGCCATTACAGCCTCTACCGTTGCTGCAATTTGATCTTTATAATTGATATGCTTCGGTCCATCACCCTCTTGCGGACCATACGCACCAAATCCGGCATGACTTCCGGCAGGAATCACCACTTCTATGAAATCCCCCGGCAGATTCGCCTTACATTCTGCATATTTTTCCCGATTCAGCACACCATCTTCACTGCCGTACACCGAAAGCACGGAAAGTCCCGTTTCCGACAAATCCGCCGTCGAATAAGAACCGAGCAAGATTAAACCTGCATAATCCTTTGTATTCTTTGCAAGATAAGACGCCGCCATAGAACCACCCAAAGAATGGCCGCCCACATACCAGTTCGTAACCTCCGGAATCTGCTCCCGGATTCCTTCTGCCGCATCCATATCAAACACCGCCAGATGAAACGGCATCTCCACCAGCACGCAAAGCATTCCTTCCGACGCCAGTGCCTTTAATAACGGCTCATAGGCAATCGATTCCACCTTACCGCCCGGATAGAAAATAAAACCGTTCTCCGGCGTTGCCTCACCCTCCGGGCGATATACCGTCACTTTCTCGGAAAGCGCCTGCTTTTCTACCGGATATTCTGTCATATAGCCTTCAATTGCCGTCATATCTGCCCGGTAATAATCTCCGAGATACATCCCGCAACCGATTACAAGCATCAGTAAAACCGCCGCAACGCTCGACCATACTATAATTCTTTTCTTTCTACGCTTATCAGAACGCTTGCTCATGACACCCTCACTTTCCGCCCTTGCAAACTATCTCCACAATCTTCAAGTCACACTCATCCACATAGCCGATGTCCTGCTTCAAATCCCACAGCATAATATTGCTCATCTCATCCTCTTCCGTAGCTATAAAAGGCTCCAAACCTTCCACAGCTCCCGTAAATACTGCCTGATAACAAAGCTCACCGCTTGGCCGTTGCATGCGGGATATCCCTTTAAAGGTAAGCTCCGCAGCTCTTTGATGAGTCTCCTCAAACAATTCCCGCAGTGCCGCTTCCCTTGCAGTTTCTCCCTGTTCAATGCCGCCTCCGCAGAACTCCCACTGCTGTCTCCATTTATTATAGCCGATGAGATATTGCCCGTCCACCGTGACAATGGCGAAAGATCCGGTTACATTCTCGTAATTACCGATTTCCTCTTCCTTGATATCCAAATGTTCCAACAAAATCCAGCCGGATTTGTTTTTTGCAAGCATGTAATCCTCTCCTTATGCCTCCGTTACCAGTTTCCCGCACATATGCTCCGGCGTAAGACGCAGTAACAGCGTCCGATGCCCGGACTGGGCAATCTCCTTCTTAATATACTCCTCATCCCGGGTAAACTTATAACTAAGCTTTGTGGTGATATCCTCAATCAAGTCCATATCATCCAGAATCTCCATCTTTCCGAATACAATCACACTTTTCACCCGGTACGCCCATTCCCCATCCGGTCTGACGCCCTGATTATACACGCAAAAAGACACCTTGTTATTCTTCCGCAACGCCTCCAACCGATGTCCCACATTACCGCAATGGAAGTAAATCGCTCCGTCCTCCTCATTGTACCAATGATTCATCGGCATGCCGTAAGGATAGCCATCATCAC
>JAZUBD010000137.1:0-6329 GCA_045638305.1 Lachnospiraceae bacterium | reverse complement strand
GGTATGGTAAATGCGTACCTTCTCACCGCCCTGCGGATATACGCCCGGAAGAACCTTTACCTGCAACGTACAGGCATCCTTTACTTCTTCCGCAAGCTTCTGCATGGAAGCAACAGCCGTCTTTTTATTGGACTCAATACCGATAATCACATTCTTAATACCAAGGTATTTACTTAATACACGAAGGGCATAGGCCATATCCTCACCGCGCTCCACCATGGTAACGGTATCGCTGGTTACATACGGCTCACACTCCGCTCCGTTAATTACCAAATACTCGATACGGGACGGGTCTACGTTAAACTTCACATGGGTCGGGAAACCTGCGCCACCGAGGCCAACGATACCACTCTCCGTAAGAGCTGCCATCAGGCTTTCCTTGGAATCTACCACCGGTGCCTTTAAATTCTCATCGGGAGCCATCTGTCCGTCGGATTCAATGACCACTGCCGGTGCTTTTGCGCCATTGGATAACAAAAAATCCTGAAGCTTCACAACCTTGCCGGACACGCTGGAATGAATCGGCGCCGATACCATGCCGTCAGCCGACCCAATCTTTGTGCCGACCTTAACCTCATCTCCGACCTTAACAATCGGACGGGCAGGCTTACCGATATGCATCACCATCGGAATCACAACCGTATTCGGTGCATCCATACGGGCTACCGGCTTATCCTGTGTGTGTTTTCTGTGGGGAACATGAACCCCATGAAGAGAAAAACCCATTGTTCCACTACCTTTCTTTATTTTACTAATTATATTGCAACATACAACAAAACAGGACTTAACAACATCCTTCGTAAGTCTCTGTTTTACATCTAAATATTAAGATGTTTTAATTATATATTTTTTTTCTTCCTTTGTCAACAAAATTGTCCTATATTCGCAGACTCTCGGCGGTCTTTTAACAAGCAATAAAAAACCGCTTGTCCTCCGCCAAAAATGCGGTTTTTGGACAAAGCGGCCAAAACTTTGTAAATATTTTAACAAATATTACATACTAAGATTTAGCAACAAAACAAGGTCATAAAACCAGTTGATATGCCCTCCGGGGACTACCGTTTTCCAGATAAATAATCCCGCAGTACCCAAACCCGTACTTAGTCACCAGATGCTGCATGGTTTTATTATCTTCGTGGGTATCAATTCGAAGGTTCACAATGCTTTTCTCTGCCATTTTTTCTTTACAAAACTCTAAAACATTTTTGAAAACACCACTCTTTGAACCGTCACTTGCAATCCGGTGAATGACACCGTAAGACTCGTCATTGAGCCAGGTTCCTTCAATGTAATGATAGGTCGGATCGTCTTCCATGGAGAGCATAAACACCCCGCAAATTCTGTTATTATCCTCACATACATACAGCCGGGACAGTTTAATATCCTGCTGCAGATACGCCTCCGGCGGATACCCCACGGCCCACTGGTTCGGATTACCGGAGTTGTTCATATAGGCTTTTGCTGCATTGTAAATCTTTCTGATTTCGGGTAAATCCCCGGTAGTTGCGTTTCTGATTCGCATAATTTCTTTTCGATAATATAACACCAGCTCGTCATCCTCTGTTTCCGACATCACAAATCGGTCATAGCCCCAGTGCAGATAAATACTGAGATTTCTCGTTTCCTTTGCCTCTACTCCGATGGTAAGTGTCTTTATATTCCGCGTTTTCGCCGCTTTTTCCACGCATCTCATCAGCTTTGAAATATGTCCTTGTCCTTCATATTCCTTTGCAATTCGAAGAGCATTGATATTGGCAACATTCTTACCGTCAGCAAGCGCCAAACGTCCTCTGACCGCATTACACTCCGGTGACAGAATGAGCGTACACTCTCCCACCGGTTCCTCGTCACATACCACCACATAGGTCTGAGCCATACCTGTCCGGTTATAGCGGATATACTCTTCTTTCCAATGTACCCAACGCACATCCTCCGGATTTTCTGCAATGTTTTTGTTCCAGATAAGTTCTAAATCCTGCGGTGTCGCAAGGCGATATGTAACTGTCATGGTGTCATTCCCTTCTGTCCTTACCGCTCTTTCCATGCTCTCTTCAAACCTTCCAAAATCCTCGTCTCCCGCTCCACCATCGCCTTGTCCCACTCGGTACAATGACAATTTTGGTTGATACGGATTGCCTCCTCCGGTGTCACAAACTCCAAAGTAAAGCCTTCCTCTGCCTCGTAATCATCAAGCTGCTGCTCGGCCGACTCTTCCGAAACCTCACAGGTGTAATAAAAATTTTCCTGTTCGAAGATGGTATTTTCAAGATAATCGCTTTTCTGCAAACGAAGCACAAACCCGTATTCCTTAATGGTCTCCGGCTTCACGATAAGTCCTGTCTCTTCCTTTACTTCGCGAATCAGCGTCGCCGCATGCGCTTCGTCACCCTCGATGCCACCGCCCGGGAACTTAAAATAATCGTACTTCAAACTATGTACCATGGCAAGTTTATCGCCTTTACGGATAATTCCGCGCACCGATGGGCGGGCGGAACGTGGCCAATCTTCCTCGTAATCCAGCATATCCACGCAAAACAAAGGACGCATGGTCGGACGTACTTTCAACTTCTCATCCAAAGTTTCCCGCACTACCTTTTTGTAATCGCGGGCACCTTCTGCAATTCTTTGCTCCACATAAGCAAGTACTTCATTACAGTATTGCTCCGTCCGTGCAACGTCTTTACAATACTCCTTCACAACGGCCTTACATTCCTTAAGTGCTCCTTTATATTGCTTCTTTGACAGTTCTCCCGACTCATACGCCGCGTCAAGCTCGTCCCTGTCATCGATTCCCACATCTCCCTGGGGCGTAAAAATCACATCCAGGTATTTATCCACATACACAGCAATGCCGTCTCTGTCATACTCCACCCCATCCAGCATATCCACATACCAAAGAGAAACCCGGCCGTTCGGCAGATATTTTACCGTCACCATATGCTCCCTACCGTCCGGAATCATCTGAAGCCAGCGCATCCCTTCCCCGCATACCTGTACCTTTCCTGCCTTTGCGCATTCCCAGTACTGGGGCTCACCGGAGGTCATACAAATCAATGCCGCCAAGCCTTTAAAATGCTCCGTTTCCACCCGCATCTGGTAGTACGGGAAGTATTGAAATCCCCAGGCATCTCTGTCTAAACGTTTTCTTTTCATAAACTCTCCTCTTTTTCTATCAAATACGCCCTACACGGTGCTCCGTCAAATCCGGAAAAATTAAGGGGTGCCGCACTTAAGAAATACTTGCCCTCTGAAACTTCGGAAAGCACCACTCCCTCCAGTAGCACAATCTCCTTTGCCAATAATACCAGATGTACCGCCATCGGTGCATTTTCCGGACCAACAGTCTGGCTTTCATTTCCCAGTAATTTTATCCCGGCTCCTGCAAATACCTCTGCCGCTTCCAGCGTCACTGTCGCAGCTCCGGCAATCAAAATACGCTCGTCAGCTCCAACATTCCCCGCTTTCTTCAGAATCTCACGGGCATTCTCCGCAGTTACATCTCCTTCATGACGTGCCACATAGCAATCCCCTACAAAAGCTTCCAGCGGCATCTTGTCCACCGTTTTCCCTTCGTTAATAAAGTGAAACGGCGCATCAATGTGGGTTCCGTTATGGGCACACATGGAAAGCATGGAAAGGTTATAAAGTTCTCCGTTCTCCATGCTTCTTACAAGCTCGCCCTTCGGGCTGTCATCTCCCGGAAATACGTTGCAGGATAAAACTTCCTGCGAAATGTCAATAAATCTCATACCGTTATCTCCCCAAATCACTCATTACTGCACACTTTTTTGTACGGTAACCAAACGTACAAACGTATTATAGTACACTTCTTTACGACCGTCCTTTAAGAGATATTCTATATCCTTTAACGTATCCTCATCCCTTAACAAATCAACGATATACGGTGTATATCTGGTTCCGCTCTGTTCTATCAATTCATCAAACACATCCGTAAACGACTTTCCGGTATTGTAACTACGACCGACCGTATCCGTTGCTGCATCAAGACAATCCGCACAAGCCACCAAATCAATCAGCAGTTTTACATCCGATTCTTCCGTGTTATAGTTCGGATATCCTGCCTGATTGTTGTACCACTTGTGATGTCCCCTTGCAATATCCGCATAAGGACGTGTCGAACTGTAATTGGACATAATCTGTGCCCCCACATCCGGATGGGTTTTAATGATATCAAATTCATCATCCGTCAGGTTACGACCGTAAATGAAAATCGTGTCCATAATCAAGAACTTACCGATATCATGACACAACGCCCCTCGAAAAATATACTCTTCCAGTTCAAAACGATGTGCTGATACTTCCTCTACATTTTTATATCCAAACATCCCCACAAAGGCCTCCGGATGCAACAGAATCAAATGTCTACAAAAGCACTTGGCAATTCGTCCGACCATAATTGTATGTACATAAGTCGGCGGGTGCAAGGCCGCAATTCCGTTGAGACATGCATCCATAAACGTCATTTGTCCCGGCAGCTCTATAAAATTTCGCATAAATGCTACAAAGTATTCCAGCAAATAACTGAAAGAGCCTGTATTTTGCATGCAGAACACATAATTCGTAATGTCGTTATAGATTCCCGACAATAAATCGATATCCTTTTCCCCAATCTTTTCCACATCAATCTGTAAAAGATACTCCAACGGAACCAGAATATTTTGAAAAATATCCCCGATGCTGTATCCGTCCGAATCTCGTCTCTTATACAGATGTATCAGTTCCTCTTTGTAGTCATCCAACGACAGCTCTCCGGCATAATATCCGCTTCGACAAATGCACAATAGAATCTCCGACTCCGAAATCCTCTTTCTGACTTTCTCCGATTCTTCCCAATGTTTTTTTAACTCCTTGCAATGTTCCCATACTTCCCGACATTCTTCTTTGGTAAGCTTTTTCTCATTGGCAAACTCCGTCATGATTCCGAAATATTCCAACGTACGAACACGATGATATTCCCAGTCGTATTCCGAAACCTGCTCTCTGTAAAACGGGTCATCTTCCAAGCTCAATGCATTACGCAAAATAGTGAGCTCGCGTTCCTTCGTAGCTTCGTCATGCAAGCCTTCAAACAACGCACACATATATCTGGAATTTACCAATACTATTTCCTTTGTTTCATCATCCGGCAACTGTGCAAAGCGTTCCTTTTCCAAAAAGGTCAGCAACTCATTTGCCGCATCCATCGCTTTTTTGCGTGCTTTCTCACAATTTTTCGCATAGGGCAACATACGTTTTTGCATATTTAACAGCGTATAATACGCCGACACCTGCGCATCCAGTTGTTCCACCATATATCGTATATCCTGCTTCTGCGCCGCATCCGCATACAAACGGTCGGTAATTTGTGTTACCACCGCCATATCCAGATTCTCCATATTGTACGCATCGATTAATGCATTTTGAAGTTCCAACAATTCCTCAATCGTTTCTTCTAACAAATCCCCCGTATTCGAAAGATAAGGATTAATTTCCTCTTTCAATAAATGCCGGTTCGAAAGCGCAAGAGACCGTATTTCCGTAAAATTCTCCGTTAATATCTCATAATAATTTGATGCTTTCATTCGATTGTGCACACGCGGTGAAGAAAGTGTACGTATACGCGCTGTCTGCTCTACATATTTTTTCCAATTCATGTGCTGCATAATATTATCCCCTCATTCTGTCGTATGTTTATCCCCTCGTTAAGAGTACACAGGTCTCCGTATGGGCGGTCATCGGAAACTCATCCACCGGACATACCTTTACCACTCGATATCCTCTCTCCTGAAGCGTCACCAAATCTCTCTGCAGACTGGTTGGCTTACAGGAAATATACACCAAATGATCCACACCGTAATTGATAATCTTGTCCAACGCCTTCGGGTTGATACCGTCTCTCGGAGGGTCCAAAATAATCATATCAGGACGTTCCTCGATAGTATCTAACATCTTGAGCACATCACCTGCGATAAACTCGCAGTTGGTCAGACCGTTGCCCGCAGCATTTTCCTTTGCCGCTTCCACGGCCTCCTCAATAATCTCCACACCGATAACCTTACGCGCCACAGACGCTACCATCTGAGCGATGGTGCCGGTACCGCTGTACAAATCGTACACCAGCTTTCCGTCCACCTCACCGATAAATTCACGGGCCGTACTGTAAAGCACCTCCGCCCCCAGAGAATTGGTCTGGAAGAAAGAAAACGGGGTAATACGGAATTTCAGTCCCAAAAGTTCCTCGTAAAAATGGTCTTTTCCGTACAAAATCGTAGTTTCTTCGCTGGTTACCACATCTGCAAGGCTGTTATTTCTGCAGCGAATAATACCGG
>JAZUBD010000136.1:0-5697 GCA_045638305.1 Lachnospiraceae bacterium | reverse complement strand
GGTCTTGCAACCGGTTCCTCCCCGCTTGGCACTTACGAGAAGATTGCAGAGAAGTGTGCAAAGGGCGAGGTTGATTTTTCCAAGGTTTCTTCCATTAACCTTGACGAGTACGTAGGTCTTGACGGTACCAACGACCAGAGCTATCGTTACTTTATGAACACCAACCTGTTCGAAAAGATTAACATTGACGTAACCAAGACCAACGTGCCGAACGGCTGCGCAGCAGATCTTCAGGCAGAGTGTGATGCTTACGATGCGTTAATCGCTCAGTCCGGCGGTATCGACTTACAACTTCTCGGTATCGGCCTTGACGGTCACATCGGTTTCAATGAGCCGGATTCTTATTTTGAGAAGGCTACTCATGTGGTAGACCTTGATCCGTCCACCATCGAAGCAAATGCCCGTTTCTTCGCATCTGAGGCAGATGTGCCGAGAAAGGCGGTTACCATGGGTATGGGTGGCATCATGAGCGCAAAGAAGGTACTCTTAATCGCAAACGGTAAGAACAAGAAGGACATTGTAGAGAAGGCATTCTTCGGTCCGATTACTCCGTCCTGTCCGGCATCTATCTTACAGTTACATCCGGATTTGACCGTAATTTACAGTGAGAACTAAAACGAAATGAAAAGAACAGAATAAGAATAAAAATGAGGCGAAGCCATCGGTGTGGTTTCGCCTCGTTTTGCTTGGTAAGAAGTATGGATTACATTAGTTCTTGTGAAAATGTTCCTTCTTCCAGGTTTGAACCGCGTTCATCTTTCCGGTTAAGAAAAGAATGTTCATAAAAAGAATTGCGATTGATAATCCTAAGGTAAAGTCTCTGATGTAGCCGACGGCTTTTTCTGCTATAAAACCACCGAATCCGTTGGAGAATTCCAATATGGTGCAGAAGATAAGTAAAATCAATGCGATGGCGCATGTGCCGGCCATTCTCTTTTTGAGTCTTTCTTTGTCTTGTTTTGCGTACTCCGCAACTTTGGTAAGTGTTTCTTTGGTTTCGTTGTTCATCTCGTTTTTCCTTTCTCCGTCAATGATTTCCCGGATATCCATATCATAGAAATCTGCGATTTCAACTAAGATAGATAAATCCGGAAGGTTGGTTCCTGTTTCCCAGCGTGATACTGATCTGCTAGAAGTATTAAAAATTTCCGCAAACTGTTCTTGGGTAAGATTTTTCTCTTTGCGTAAATCCTTTAAGAGCAGACCGATTTTTACTTGATTCATTTGTGTACCTCCTTGATGACGATGATAAACGAATTGATTGCCGGGTAACACGACACAAAACGAGAAATGCCGATTTTATGCGAACCGGACACATGTGTCCCGTTAATTTATTAGACGCTATGTTACGACAGGGCGTTAGAGATAGCGTAATACAGGATGAAGATTATGTCAACATAAAATGATATTCATTTTGAACGTGTGATATGATACAATAGAGAAAGAAAGATAAGACATGAATGGCGAGAAAGAAGGGAGTGTTGGAGTGAAATGAATCCGGATACAGAATCTGAAAAGAAAGTAAAAGGTCTCTTTGTCGGCCTTTGTACAAAAGATATTTTATACTACACTGATGATTTGCCGACCCACAATCATAAGTCCAAAACCGAAGACTTTGCTACCTACATTGGAGGTCCGGCGGCAAATGCGGCCATCACCTATGCGGCGTTTGGAGGAGATGCCACTTTGGCTACTTGTCTCGGGGATAGCACCGAGAGTAGGGCAATGATAGAGAAGTTGAAGCAGTACGGTGTGAAGGTGCTGAATTATTCCGAGTATGATACGGTACCGAATACGGCGTGTATTGTGGTATCAAGTGACGGGAAACGGACGATTTTAAGCGGTCAGCATAAGTTTGAGGTGAATCGGGAGTATGATTTGGATGCCTACGACTTTGCACTCTTTGATTGTAATCAGCAGGAGATTTCTTTGGATATTTTAGCCGGTTTGGTATCAGCGGAAGGGAAAACGGTGGTTCTGGATGCGGGAAGCGTTAAGCCTAATATTGAGAAATTCTTAGAAAGCGCGGATATTGTCATTGCTTCCGAGGATTTTAAGGATGCAGCAGGGAATACGATATTCGGAATGAATTGCGGTGCTGAACATAAGGCAATTACCCGGGGGGAACGGTCGATTTTGTATGGAGGAAAAGAACTGTCGGTGGAGCCGGTGAAAGCAGTGGATACGTTAGGAGCGGGGGATATTTTCCACGGAGCGTTCTGTTACGGATTTTTCGAAAAGAAGCATTCCTGTGAGGAAGCGCTTAACTTTGCGGGGAAAGTGGCAAGCGAAAGTGTGAAATACCGCGGACCGAGAGAGTGGATGAAGCATTTCGAGAAGTGAAATTAACGAATTTTGTGAAAAAAAGAAATGAAGTGTGCAAGTGTTGGTATAGAGGGCTTGCACACTTCTTCCTATTTTGCGTTACTTTTTAGAACCAATGTACATCGCATGTCCGCAGGTTTCAATGAGCTCTTTCTTGTCGGAAATTTTTTCTATGAGCGTTATGATTTCCTGAAACATTTTTTGGTCTTTGATGTTGTAGAGCTGTTCTTCTCTTTCATATCCGAATCCCCTGATAGAAGAAATCTCCAGTTTGTTAAACCCATTATCGGCAAAGAGGCATTCAATCTCGTCGGAGGTTGGATAGTACCCTTCCTGAAATCCTCGATTTGCGGCATTCACAAATTTACCGGAATGAAAAACTTCTCTCAAGGTGTCGATATGTACCTGTTCCGGGTCCCAGCAGTAGCGGTCCACAATGGCGATGCTTCCGGAAAGATAAGGGATAAAGCTTGCAAAAACAAGTCCATCTTTTTTCAAAACCCGATGAACTTCCTTGATGCATTGGTTGCGTTCCTTCTCATCTAACAGATGATATAACGGTCCGAACAATAATACGACATCAAACTGTTCATCTTCATAAATGCTTAAATCTATGGCGTTTACCACATCACAGGAAATGACATTATCATTCTTTTTCGAAATGGATTTCTCTCTTGCTTTTGCAATTAGGGTTTCCGATAAGTCGGCCAAATACATCTGATACCCGCATTCTGCCAAAGGAAAGGTATATGCTCCGGTTGCGCCGCCTAAGTCCAATATGGTTGCAGATTTTGGAAGATGTTTTTGAAGCATCCGCATGGTCATCTCAAATTCCAGCTTGCCACTGGGATCTCTGATAAGACGCTCGTCTTCGTTAAACATACTGTAATAGTGTTTCACTTTTTCGAAATCGGTCATGGTATAGGTCTCCTTTCTTTGGATAAAATGGTATTTGGGGTAAAAAAATACCCGGACTCCTTCTAAGAGTTGTTAAAAAGAATCCGGATATTTTTTACGGGAAGGTAGTGTTACCTACTTTATTTCTTACATCTCCTCCATTGTCTTATACTTCTGATACCGTACACCGGAATCTTCCTTTGCGGCCTTAAACAAGGATTCCGCGTGTTCCGGGAAGGTACGCTTTAAGGCTGCGTAACGGGTCTCGCCTTCAAGGAATTCCTCGTAGTCTAAGCTCGGCTCCTTGGAGTCCACGGTCAGCGGCTTCTCGGCGTTCGGGTTGTAGCGGTACAAAATCCAGTAACCTGCATCAACGGCGCGCTTCATTTCCTGCTGTACGTTTGCCATACCGGCCTTGATGCCGTGAGCGGCACACGGAGTATAAGCGATGATAACGGACGGTCCCTTGTGTTCCTCTGCTTCCTTTACGGCCTTGATGAGCTGGTTCGGGTCTGCGCCCATGGCAACCTGTGCCACGTATACATTGCCATAGGTCTGGAAGATAGCACCTAAGTCCTTCTTTCTGCTACGCTTACCTGCAGAAGCAAACTGAGCAACGGCACCTAACGGAGTGGCCTTGGAGCTCTGGCCGCCGGTGTTGGAGTAAATCTCGGTATCTACAACGAATACATTGATGTCTTCGCCGCTGGCTACTACGTGGTCCAAACCACCGAAGCCGATATCGTAGGCCCAACCGTCACCGCCGAACATCCAGAAGCACTTCTTGGACAACTGGTCCTTACGCTCCAGAATCTTTGCTGCGGTAGCGGAATCCATCTTCGTAAGCTCTGCTACCAAAGCATCCGTAGTTTCGCGGGACTTATCAAAATCATCGAAGTTGTCTAACCAATTCTTAGCAGTCTCGCTTCCGGTTTCTGCGACATAAGCCTCTACCAAACTCTTCTGTGCCTGACGCTGCTGCTTTACGGATAAGAACATACCCATGGCAAGCTCTGCGTTGTTCTCGAATAAGCTGTTGGTCCAAGCCGGTCCGAAGCCGCGCTTGTTGGTGGTGTACGGAATACCCGGCATCGGAGAGCCCCAAGCCTGGGAACATCCGGTAGCGTTTGCCCAGTAGACACGGTCACCGAAGAGCTGGGTCAAAAGCTTTGCGTACGGAGTCTCGCCACAACCTGCACAGGCAGCGGAGAACTCGATTAACGGCTGACGGAACTGGCTTCCCTTAATGGTGTACGGGGAGAACAAATCGCCCTTGTCGGAAACAGAAAGTCCGTAGTTCCATAAAGTATTCTTTTCTTCGTTTAATTCTACAGGCTCCATGGTGATGGCCTTTTCCTTTGCCGGACAGCAAGTGACACAGCTGCCGCAACCGGTACAGTCGTAAGCGGAAACCTGCATGGTAAAGTGCAGTCCCTTGGCTGCCGGGCCGTTGGCCGGAGCGGTAATAAAGCCTTCCGGAGCGTTTGCCTTTTCTTCATCATTCAGAAGGTACGGACGGATAACCGCGTGCGGACATACAAGCGCACACTTGTTACACTGGATACACTTCTGCGCATCCCATACCGGTACCTGTAATGCAATACCGCGCTTTTCATATGCGGTAAGACCAAGGTCGATGCGGCCGTCCTCGTAGCCCTTAAATGCGCTGACCGGAAGGTCGTCGCCCTTCTGCTTGTTAATCGGCTCTAAGATGCCGGTAACTACAGACGGAACGTCAAGGGTAGCGGCTGCTTCGGAAACTTCTTCGGCATCCTTCCAGGAAGCCGGAACCTCTACCTTTACAAGCTTGGTTGCGCCGGCATCGATAGCAGCTACGTTACGTGCTACCACATCGTCACCCTTTGCAAAGTAGGTCTTCTTGGTAGCTGCCTTAATCATTTCCAGAGCTTCCGTGGTCGGAATTACTTCCATAAGAGCAAAGAAGGAAGCCTGCAAAACGGTATTGGTATGACTGCCCAGGCCTAATTCCTGAGCGATCTTGTTTGCGTCAATGACATAGAAGTTGATATTCTTTTCCGCAATCTGAAGGCGTACTTTTGCCGGGATGTGAGCGGTCAGCTCGTCGCCGGACCAGGAACAGTTAAGTAAGAAGGTACCGCCTTCTACGATTTCGTCCACGATGTCATACTGAGTAATATAACTCTGGTTGTGACATGCCACGAAGTCTGCGCTCTTTACGTAGTAGGAGCTGGTAATCGGTTCATCACTGAAACGTAAGTGAGACTTGGTCACACCGAAGGACTTCTTTGCATCATATTCAAAGTACGCTTGAGCGAACTTGTCGGTATTGTCGTTAATAATACGAACGGTGTTGTGGTTTGCACCTACGGTACCGTCACCGCCGAGACCCCAGAACTTACAACGAATCACGCCTGTTTTTGCATCAGAGAACGGCTTTACCGGTAAGGACAAGTGGGTCACGTCATCGTTGATACCGATGGTGAAACCGTTCTT
>JAZUBD010000135.1:0-3435 GCA_045638305.1 Lachnospiraceae bacterium | reverse complement strand
ACATCTTGCTTACGAATATATTCATGAAGCAGGCGAAGGCGTTCCTCACATAAAGTTGCAAAGTGCATTGCCCTGTTGCGATACTGTTCCTGCTGTCCGTCCAAACGTTCCAGACTACCCGCCATGTCGATTCCTTCCTTTTCCAAGGCATCGCGGATTTCCTCCGGCCGGAAGCCCTCCTGTTTGCCGTTTATCACATTTATCCCTTCCGAAACCTCCCGCTTAACCACCAGCTGCTCCGGAAGATATTTTAACAGCATCTCTTCCAGCAGCCTTCCGCCGATCGGTTTACTCAGGTAATCGTCAAAGCCCTCATCCAAATAGACATCCTTGACACCGACTACCGCATTGGCGGTAAGAACAATCACTGTTGTCTCCTTGTTCGCACCGTCCTGTTCCCGTAACCGGTGCAGTGTCTCTACGCCATCCATTCCCGGCATCATATGGTCCATCAATATAATATCGTAATGCGTATCCTTTGTCTTCTTCAGGCATTCCTCACCGTTTTCCGCCTCTTCGATTTGAAGCAAGGTTTGCTTTAACAACCCCTTTACTACCACACGGTTCATAAGATTGTCATCTACCACCAGCAACTTCGCCTTCGGTGCCGTAAACGTCTCCCGCCTGCTGTTTTGTATCTGCATCTGCTTCGTATAGTTGTATCCGCCCATCGGCGTTGCATCCACAATCGTCTGCGGAATCTGAATTCGGAACTCGGAGCCGAAACCGTATTTGCTCTTTACAAAAATCTCACCGTTCATCAATTCCAGCAACTGTGCGGTAATATTCATGCCAAGACCGGTACCCTCGATTTTACTGTTGCGTTCCGCATCAAACCGCTTGAATTGTTCAAAGATATCATCCAAATCCTCTTCTTTGATCCCGATACCGCTGTCCTTTACCGTAATTGTAAGTAATGCGGTTTTGTTGTCTTTTGACGACCATTCGACAAACAAACCGATTTCTCCTCGCTCCGTATACTTTACGGCATTGCTTAACAAGTTACTGAGAATCTGTTTAATCCGGATTTCGTCACCGCGTAATACGGAAGGAATATCCTCTTCTGTCTCTACCTTTAACTTCAGTCCCTTTTCCTCCGCTTTCAGAGAAAACATGGCAACCACATCATGTAACAAGGACGAGAGACCGTATTCCGTTTCCGTCAGTTCCATTTTACCCGATTCAATCTTAGAAAAATCAAGCAAATCATTAATCAAAGACATCAATGTCTTTCCTTCGTTCTTTATGTTCTGAGCATATTCGATTACGTTGATATTATGTGCTTCCCGCAAAATCAATTCATCCATACCCAGTATGGTATTAATCGGTGTACGTATCTCATGAGACATATTGGCAAGGAAATTACTCTTCGCCTTATTCGCCGCCATTGCCTCCTGATGAAGCTCCTTTAACTGGTTCTCTTTTTCCTTGGTTAATGTCATATCGATAAAGCACCAGGTCTTACCCTTTACCCGGTCACCCTCGTATACCTCCGATTCGGTCACGGCATAATAGCAGTCTCCTACCAAGAACTCGCCTTCCTCTGCCGGAACCATCTGCCGCATCACTTCCGAAATCGATTTTACCTCTCTGTGATTTAATATCTCCCTCATCCGGTCATTTCTGTACAAAATGTGTCCGTCCTCATCACATACGAGAATTCCTTCCTCCAGTGTTTCCAACACTTCGGTTTTTGCACTTTCCGCCACGTCAAAATAACGGAAATAATACAAAATCAGGATAAAGAACGCATTGGTCCAGAACAATCCGAACGGAATTAAGTCATAATCCTTTAAGTTCTCCACCAAACGAAAGGCCCAGCACAATACCGGAAATACTGCCGCAAGAGCAAGGAACAGATACTTTTTATAGTTCTCTTTCCATTTTAAATCCCGAATCCATGCGTAAATAATAACGCCCACGCACATGGACAGAAAAATTAATGTCATCACCGAATGAACCACATAATACGGTCCCGGCGTCATACGGAATATCGCCACATACTTATGCTGTTCCAACGCAGCAGTTTCATAATGCAAATGATGATACTCGTTTGTGGTTATGACAATACAGGAGAAAATAAAGCACCCTATCATCACACCCTGTATCCATTTTTTTAAGTTCACATGGAATAGTTCACAGACAAATAACACTGCGGAAATCGTAGCCGTACAAAGACCGATGTACTCGAACCGAATGGCCATTAAGGTCTCCTCGACTACTCCGCTGTGTAATTCAAAGGTATAAGCCAACCCGTTCATCAATACACCCAGAGAAAACATCAACAGATGGCTACACAATGCCGACCTTTTTTGATGTGCCACAAAGGCAATAAAAAAGAAAGAAAGCAGAACCGAAATATATTGCAAGCCGAGCACCAGGATATCCATATCCATTTTTGCCCCCTTCTCCTCATAGTTCCTCAATTTACTATTATACGCGGAATTCATACATACCCTGTATTATTTTAACACAATTCACTTCAATTTTCAACATTCTTCTCACAAAAACCTTTTGAAATAGCACAAAAAAAGGAATTGCAATTGATACACAATTACAATTCCCTCTGTAATATCTACTTATTCTCCGGTACTGTAGTTCGGAGCTTCCTTGGTGATATGAATGTCATGCGGATGACTTTCCTTTAAGGAAGCAGCGGAAATCTTAACAAAACGACCGGTCTGCTTTAAAGTCTCGATATCCTTTGCACCGCAGTAACCCATACCGGAACGAAGACCGCCGAGTAACTGGAATACGGTATCCTCTGCGAGGCCCTTGTATGCCACACGACCTTCTACTCCTTCCGGAACAAGCTTCTTCGCATCTGCCTGGAAGTAACGATCCTTACTACCGTTCTCCATTGCTGCAATGGAGCCCATGCCGCGGTATACCTTATACTTACGACCCTGGAAAAGCTCAAAGGTTCCCGGACTCTCGTCACAGCCTGCGAAGATGCTACCCATCATACATACGTTAGCACCTGCTGCAATTGCCTTGGTCAGGTCGCCGGAGTACTTGATACCGCCGTCTGCGATAATCGGAACACCGTACTTCTTTGCTGCCTCGTAAGAATTCATAATTGCGGTAATCTGCGGAACACCGATACCTGCAACCACACGGGTGGTACAAATGGAACCCGGTCCGATACCAACCTTAACCGCATCAACGCCTGCTTCGATGAGAGCCTTTGTCGCTTCACCTGTCGCAACGTTACCTGCAATAACCTGAACGCCAGGATAATTTTCTTTAATCATACGCACACAACGAAGTACGTTTTCAGAATGTCCGTGTGCGGAGTCAAGTACAATTACGTCAACTTTTGCTTTTACCAAAGCTGCCACACGGTCAAGTACATTTGCTGTAATACCAACAGCAGCACCACAGAGAAGTCTTCCCTGCTCATCCTTAGCTGCTAACGGATACTTAATTGTCTTT